>JAFGMR010000021.1 GCA_016927425.1 Methanotrichaceae archaeon
GACATTCTCGTCATGCAGATTGAAACGAACCTTCACAAGCGGCAAGGAAATGCGATAAATAACTTTGAGATCGCACTTCCTCCTACCGATTCCGACATGGTGGCCCAGGTGTTCAAAGACCCTTATCTGTTCGATTTTCTCGGCACGGCCGATCCGCGGAAGGAACGCGAGATCGAACAGGCGCTCGTGGACCACATCCAGCGCTTCCTGCTGAAACTGGGCGCGGGATTTGCGTTTGTCGGCAGGCAGGTCCTGCTTGAGGTCGGGAATCGCGATTTCTATCTCGACATGCTGTTCTATCATCTCAAGCTGCGCCGCTTTGTCGTGGTGGAACTCAAGGCCGTGCCCTTCGATCCCGGTTTCGTCGGGCATATGAACCTGTATCTTTCGGCCGTGGACGATCTCTTGCGTCATCCGGACGACAAATCGACCATCGGGCTGTTGCTCTGCAAGAGCAAGGACCGTCTGGTGGTGGAGTCATGCCTTGCGCGGTTTTCAAAAGCCCATCGGCGTGGCGGAATGGGAAACCCTGCTTGTGGAATCCCTGCCCAAGGAATTAAAAGGCTCTCTGCCCACTGTGGAGGAGATCGAAGTCGAGTTGGCGCAAAGGGAGGATGAGACATGAACAACGTTTGGTCCCGACCCGGCATTGCATCAAGATACGCGACCTCAACATCGGGGCGGCAATCACTGGCGGTGGCCATCATGAATAATTCGGGGATGTGGGGGTATGGGTTGGAGGAAAGTCCATCTCTCTGAGTTCTTGGATGATGGCAAAATCGAGATTCAGACTGGGTTTTTTTAGGACGCAACTCAAAGCATTGGACTACACTTCTGAGGGAACGCCTGTAATCAACGCAAGAACTGTTGGGTACGAAGACCTCTGTCCAGCACCTCGTCCAGCACTTGGGACATCAATTAGCAATTTGGCAAGAATCGGATATATTGCAATACGGCTATGATAAAAAAAGGTAACGAGAGGGCGTATCAGCTCATCTCGTGAAGCTTGTACAGTGGGGTGTTGTCAGGCTCTGCGATTGCCTGTCCAGGCGTCCAGTCGTCCCTGAGGAACTGATAGATCGCGTAATCGGTTGTGGCGATCTTTCCATCCTTGCCAGGCCAGATGGCAGTCTCGGTGGGGAATGCCAGGTCGGCACCGGGGGTCCAATCGTCGCTCAAGAACTGGCCTGCATACCCTGTGGCGTTGGGGATCGTGCCATTGGTCCCATTGCCCCTCATGACGCCCTGTGCGTAATCAACAGGCGGGACGTAAGAAGGAGGCACCCAGTTATCGTCGAGAAACGCGGCGATGGATGGAGTGGTCGAAATGTTTGCCTGTGGGCTCAAGTAATTCGCATCCACCCCCATCACGGGAATGACCGTAAGGAGGGCTAGCATGGCAGCCAATGCAGCCAGGATTTGTCTCATGATGCTCCCACTAGATCCAGGTGAGGCATAAAGCTTTCTGTCGAGGGGCCTCCAACTGCAGGCCTTCGCTGAATGGAGCTCGCTCCGACTCCTACCTTCGCGATGCCTGCATCTTCAGCTCGGCAGTTGTAGCGCTGGGGTTCTTATCGAGATAGCGGGCTACCTCCGGCAGGTGGACAAGGTCGCAGTCCTTGCAAGACCAGAAGCGTTTACCCCTCTTTGTCCTTACGTAGCGGCCGAGCTCCGGGTCGCGACAAGGGTATAGGGGGCAGAAGCAGTGGGTGCAGTCCTGCCCTGGGAGGTGGCATGGGTAGTAGGCGCAGTTCTCCTGTGAGGTGTCCTCGATGGGACGGTCGAGCACCTCCCTGAGCCGGCAAGGGTCGTCGGTAACGAGGCCGTCTGCTCCCAGCTTGAGCATCCATGCGGCCTCGCCAGCATCGTTGATGGTCCAGGGGTAGACCTCCAACCCCGCGTGATGGGCCCTTTTGAAGAGGTTTGCGTTAACAAGCCTTGGAAAGATGGCGTCAGCCCTAACATCCAGGGCCAGGGCCACCGGATCGAGGGGAAGGGAGGAGATGATTATCCCCGTCTTGAAGCGTCCTAGCTCCTTGATCTCCCAGAGGCTGGAATGGTAGAAGGATGTGACCATGGCAAGCCGATCCTGCAACGCCTCGGAGACGAGCGCCTCGAGCCCCACCTCCTTCATCTCGACGACGATCCCGATCCCGAGCTCCCCTGTGAGCACGACTGCCTCCTCGAGCGTTGCAACAGGCTCACCGCCGGCGCTGAGCGCTCGAAGCTCATCGAGGGAGAGATCCTCGACCTTGCCGGAGCTATCCGTCGTCCGGTCGACGGTGGGGTCGTGCATCAGTACGAGCACCCCGTCCGAGGAGAGCCTTACATCCACCTCGGCCCAGCCCGCGCCGCAAGCAGCCGCGGCGCGAAGGCTGGCTAGTGTGTTCTCCGGAGATAGGAGGCGCGCTCCGCGATGCCCGATTAGACTGGCCATGCTACTACTCTCGCCCTCAATATTATATCACATTTTCCAAAATCGACAGTTTTGCAATGGGGCATAAGGCTAATTAGAGATCTGGTCTCATCCTAAGCCCGATGACACTGGATCACCTGGAGAGGCTCAAATGCCTGAAGAGGGGCATCTCGGGCATAAACCTGGACCCTCTGCAGCGCGGCGGGATCCTGACCCCCGAGGCCAGGGACGCCCTGATGGAATGGGGAGACGGCTACTCGGTCTGCGACTTCTGCAATGGGGAGATCGACAGGATCAGGAACCCTCCCATCGAGGATTTCGTCCACGGCCTCTTGCCCGAGTTCCTGGGCATAGACGAGGTCAGGATCACACATGGGGCGAGGGAAGGGATGTACGCTGCCATGCACGCCCTCTGCAGGCCAGGCGATGTGGTGGTCGTCGATGGAAACGCGCATTATACAGCGATACTGGCGGCGGAGCGAGCAGGCCTTGAGGTCGAGTACGTGCCGGCAAGCGGGTCTCCCCACTATAAGGTAAATCCGGCTGGATACGCCGAGGCCTTCCAAAGGGTGAAGGATCGGGGAGGCAGGATCGGGATGGCCCTTCTAACCTATCCCGATGGCAACTACGGAAACATCGTCGATCCCCGAGAGGTATCGGCGTTCTGCCACGAGGAGGAGGTCCCCTTCTTGCTCAACGGCGCCTACTCGGTCGGAAGGATGCCTTTGAATGCCGGGGATCTAGGAGTGGATATCATTGTCGGAAGCGGCCATAAGTCGATGGCAAGCTCGGGGCCGATTGGCGTGCTTGGGGCGCGCGGAAGTTACGCAAAGCGCATCTTCGCAAAGTCCGCCCTGAAGAAGAACAAGGAGGTGGAGCTTCTGGGCTGCACTGTAAGGGGCGCAGGCTTGATCACCATGATGGCAAGCTTCCCCCATGTGGTGGAGCGAGTCGGCCGATGGGATGAGGAGGTCCGAAAGGCTCGGGCCCTCTGCTCGGCGTTTGAAGGGCTCGGCATCGTTCCCCAAGGAGACCGGCCCCATAGCCACGATCTTATCTTCTTCGAGGCTGAGGTGCTCTATGAGATATCCAAGAAGGCAAAGAAGGGTCGCTACTTCCTCTATCGCGACCTCAAGGCAAGGGGCATATGCGGAATAAAGGCCGGCCTGACAAGGCGCTTCAAGCTATCCACATACATGCTGAAAGATAACGAGATCGAGGCGGTAATCGATGCCTTCGCCGATATTATAGAGTCACACCAGGGCTGATACGAGGCAAGGGTTAATAGGCTTGGGAGACGGATAATATACGGGGTTATTATGAGGTTATCCTTTGTACTGATGGCCATGCTGCTATCCATCCCGCTCATACCGGCCCAGGATGGGGGGATCGAGGCCACCACGGTGATAAGTCTGCCCGTGGACTCGGTCACCATCTATCCGGACGGCCTCGTTGCGGTGAGAAGGACAGGCAGCATGGAGTTGACCGAAGGCCAGCATGACTTCGTGGTGGACGTCCCATCCTCCGCCTCGATGGATACCGTGCTCTTCCTTGTGACCAATGCCAGCGTGGAGCGCGTCATCTACGACAAACCTCCGATCTACACGCTGAACGTGCTGGAGGGAGGGCGGCAACGCTTCTCCTTGAGCTATCTAATGGAGAATGCAGCAGCTTGGGTTCCTAGCTACTCGCTCCACCTGCTCGAGGACTCCATGGTGGTATCGGCGATGGCAATCGTTGCAAACGACTTCGACGAGAACCTGGAGGATGTCTTGCTGAAGCTGGTATCGGGCCCGCCACAGGAGAGGGAGGTTGGGTTGCGCTACGCCCTGGCCGAGGCAGCCCCTGAACCTGCCTACTACGATTCCGCTCCCAAAGCTGCAGCTCCTTACATCCCCGGGGCTGGAGGCGCCTCGGGCCAGCAAGAGACCCTATTCGTCTTCCAGATCGAGAACAGGACCGACCTTGAGATGAGAAAGCCGGTTGGCTTGCCCCTCTTCGAGGAGGTTGTGCCGCTCGAGAGGATGCTGATATGGGACGCCCCGGCAAGGCCAGAGGGACCTGCAAAGGAGGAGATCAGGGCGAACAACTCCATGGACGTCCCCTGGCCTGCGGGCGATGCGATGCTGTATCGGGAGGGCGACTACCTCACCGGGCTCCAGGTGCCATACACGCAGGTCGGCTCGAACGCCTCGCTCGACCTAGGGGCTACAGCCGACGTATCCGTCTCGAAGAAGCTCCTCGATTACAACATAAGCGAGGAGGTCAGAGAGGCAGGATGGAACTCAAGCCAAGCCTTCAAGGTGACGACCGAGAACTGGACGTATCAACTGGAGCTCGAGAGCGCGGCAGATAAGGTTCTCCATGTGGAGGTAAGCGACTCTCGCCCCATGAAGTCGGAGCTCATCTATGTCTCGCGTCCCCCCGATGAGACTACAGCGACCGGTCTGAAGTGGGAGTTCTCCCTGGATCCTCGAAGCAAGCAACTGATCGAGTACACGTACCGCGTTGTGAAGACGGAGGCCTGGGGGGGCTAAATCCCCCCCTTCCCCCCCCTACTCCACGTCCACCCTCGTAGAGGGCGCAACAACGAGCTTGGGCAGATGAACCTCCAGGACGCCGTTTTCGAACCTGGCACGAACCTGTTCGGGCTTGACCTCCTCTGAGAGCTCGACCTTTCGGAAAAATCGCAGGCCCCTTTCCCGACGTGTGTACTTACCATCAGGCCTCCTCGCCGGCGCCTCCAGAAAAATCTCCTCCTCTGAGACCCTCAGGTCGATCTCCTCCTTGGCCACCCCGGGAAGGTCGATCAATGCAACGATCTCCTCATCATAGTCGAGAATGTCGACCTCTGCCTTCCTTTGACCCATTGCCATCTCCTTCACCTCCATGAACCGGCGAACGATTTCTCCCTCATCCGCCTAGGACCTTCCAAAGGCCCCGAGTAAGGCGAGCATAGACTGCCGCTCTTGCCGTTACTGGGGCCTCCGCGGTCATGGTTCTCCTGCGGGGCGCGGACGATTTAACACTTGCCTCGCCACACGGGGCTGCGCCTTCGGGCGATATCTCTCCTTATTTCAACCGAGAATGAACGCCAATGAACGCTAATATTTCCTCTCTTTTGCGTGGATTTTCAGTTACACCGAGGGTTTATGTAGCGATTCCATCGAAGTTTCAGCGCGTACAAGTTGACATTACGTCCATATGGAATGGTACTAACCTTTAAGCAATTGAGCAGTTGCCGGGCTATTCACCGACAGAGCGAAGATCTGATATGGGATCGAGGGCTTATTAAACTGGGGGATTGTATTTGAAAGAAGCCATGTTCTATGAGCGGTTGGATGGGGACGTTGTAGCTTGCGGCCTTTGCCATCATTTTTGCAAGATTAAGCCGGGACACCGGGGCATATGCGGAGTTAGAGAGAACCAGGATGGGAGATTGCGGTCGCTGGTCTACGGAAGATTGATCGCCATGCATCTCGACCCGATAGAGAAGAAGCCATTCTACCACTTCCTGCCGGGAAGCCAATCTTACTCCATAGCAACCGTCGGGTGCAACTTCCGCTGCAAGCACTGCCAGAACGCCGACATCTCCCAGATGCCTGCCGATGAGGGCAGGATCGAGGGCCAGGAGGTGGAAGCAAAGGAGGTGGTGGCAGAGGCCTTGGCGCTGCGCGCACGATCGATCGCCTACACCTATACCGAGCCCACTATCTTCATGGAGTACGCCCTCGACGTTGCTCGCCTTGCAAAGGAGCATGGCTTGAAGAACGTCTTCGTTAGCAACGGCTACATGAGCAGGGAGGCCCTGGAGGCGGCTGCCCCCTACCTCGATGCCGTCAACGTGGATCTAAAGGGAGACGATCGCTTCTATCGGGAGGTCTGTGGCGCAAGGGTCGAGCCGGTCATGGAGAACATACGGCTGATGAAGGAGCTCGGCATCTGGGTCGAGGTGACAACATTGGTCATCCCCGGCTACAATGACTCGACGGCCCAGCTTCGAGAGATTGCCGAGTTTCTCGCCGGCGTCGATCGGGATATTCCCTGGCACATCTCCGCCTTCTATCCCACATATAGGCTGACCGATACTCGGCGGACGCGTGCAGAGGATCTGAGGATGGGCCTGGAGATCGGCCGCGCTGCAGGCCTCAGGTACACCTATGCCGGAAACATTCCCGGCGAGAGCGATCATACCTATTGCCCGGCCTGTGGGGAGCTCCTGGTGGAGAGATTGACCTTTCGCGTCATGAAGAGCGCCCTCGTTGATGGGAAATGTCCGGCCTGCGGCGAGCCAGTGGCCGGGATCTGGTGACCTTCCCTATCCTTTAATATCCGATCGATGCGCCAATCGCACCTATGTCATTCGCAAGCGTGGATGAGGCACTTCTGGAGGTCCGCCAGGGACGTCCCCTCGTCGTCCTGGACGACGAATCGCGGGAGAACGAGGGCGACCTGGTCGTTGCTGCGGAGAAGGCAACGCCCGATCTCATCAACTTCATGGCCAAGCATGCCCGAGGCTTGATCTGTGTTCCCCTCTCAGCATCCAGGGTGGCCGAGCTCGGCCTTCCCCTGATGACCCAGAACAACACCGAATCGATGGGAACGGCCTTCACAGTCTCCGTGGACGCTCGAAGTGGGGTCACAACTGGGATCTCGGCGTATGATCGGGCGGCAACGATTGGCGTGCTGATCGATCCGCTCTCCGGACCTGCCGACCTCGTCTCGCCAGGCCACACCTTTCCGCTCCAGGCGATGGAAGGCGGGGTGCTTCGAAGGGCCGGCCACACCGAGGCCGCGGTCGACCTCGCCCGGATGGCCGGCTTGCAACCGGCGGGCGTGATCTGCGAGATCATGGCCGAGGACGGGACGATGGCCCGCCTTCCAGTGCTGGAGGAGTTCGCGGAGCGCCACGCCCTCAAGATGGTCACCATCGAGAGCCTGATACGCTACCGCATGAGGCGGGAGCGCCAGATCAGGAAGGTCTCCGAGGTGGACATGCCAACCGAGTACGGCAACTTCCAGGCAGTGGGCTATGAGAGCCTCCTCGACGGTCAATGTCATATCGCCTTGATCGCCGGCGATCCCTCATCACCAGACGCACTCGTTCGTGTGCACTCCCAGTGCCTAACAGGCGACACGTTTCGCTCCAAGCGCTGCGACTGCGGCGAGCAACTCGCACGAGCGCTCCAGATGATAAGCAGCAACGGATGCGGCGTCCTCCTTTACATGCGCCAGGAGGGACGGGGGATCGGCCTTGCCAACAAGCTTAGAGCCTACCATCTCCAGGACCTTGGAAGCGACACGGTGGAGGCAAACGAGAGGCTGGGCTATCCTGCCGATCTTCGCGACTACGGCATAGGCGCTCAGATCCTCGTCGACCTCGGCGTAACAAAGATGAGGCTTCTCACAAACAATCCCAGAAAGATCATCGGCCTCGAGGGCTACGGGCTGGAGATAGCCGAGAGGGTCCCCCTGGAGATTGCGCCTACCCAGCAGAACAGAAAGTACCTGGAGACCAAGAGGGACAAGCTCAATCACATGCTGCTGTTGGGAGAGGATAGCTCTCCTTGAGCCGTCCCCTGGCTTTGCGCCTCATCATGCCGGAATTATGACTGGCTCTTGTGATCTGGCATTTTTTTGATACTGCCCGGCTGCGCCGATGAGGATCACGCCAGCATTATGACGAGGGGAAGCGTGACCAAGGAGATTATGAAGGTGATGATCACAAGGGCTGAAGCAAGTGCTCCGTCGCATCCATAGCGATCGGCGAAGAGGGCGACGATGGCTCCCGAGGGCATTGCTGCCAACATCATGAGGACCTCGATGTCCTCGACGGGCAGCACCTCATTGAGGCCGAAGAAAAGGGTCAACAAGGGATTTGCGATCAGCTTCAGGGCTATTACCGCAAGCGAGCTGATCCCCAAGAGCCGCAGTGATATAGGCCTCAACATCAGGGCGATTGCCAGGGTCACGAGCAAGGTGAGGGAGTCCTCTATCACCTGGAGCAGCCGAATCAGGACATCGGCAAGCGGTCCTTCCAAAGATGGATGGATCCAGTTTACGATCAGCGCAAGGATCAGGGAGGCGGTTATGGGAGAGCTAATGATCTCCATCAGGTCCCCTCTTAAGCTTCCTCCTTCGCCCTTGCCGTAGTAGATGGCAATGGCCATCCCGAGGACGAATGCTGGAACTGCCGAGCCGAGCCCTGCCACAAGCGCCGCCTCTGAGAGCAGGCGTGGATCGTTGGGGAAGGTCTGTAGCACAAGGGCGTAGCCGAGTGTGGCGGCGTTTCCAAAGGACGAGACCAGAATGAAAGAGCCCATCTGCGGACGCGAGAGCTTCAGCAGGCGGCCGATCGCCCACGAAAGGACAAGCAGGATCAGCAAGGATGCGAGCATTGCCCCCAAGGCCAGGAGGTTGGCAGCGCCCATGCCCTGGCGTGATAGCTGCAGGAGGATCATGGCCGGGACGGCCACGTCGGTTACAAGCCGGCTTAAAAGCGGACGATCGCCTACGGAGATGATCGCCCGCCGCCTTAATGCGAGCCCCAGGAGGACAAGGCCGCCGATGACTGCAAGCGACCTGATCACTGAGAACTCGATGGGTGACATGAACCCTACTTACTAAAAATATGATGATCGATATCCTCTAAATAGTGGGATATCTTCGAGAGACAGCCTCGCATCATCCTTGTCGCATCACTCGATCGTCACCCGCTTCCTGATCGTGACCTCCTCCTTTGGAAGCGTTATCTCGAGGACGCCGTCTTTCAGACTGGCCTTCGCCTCGTCTCCCTTGACCGCGACGGGAAGCTTGACAATCCTCTCGTAGCGAGTGCAGGTCCTCTCGCGGCGGTGGTACTGCTCGTCAGAGGTCTCGGTCTCACGCACGGCTTTCACGCTCAGTTGGTCGTCGGCGATTGTGATCTCCACATCGCTTTTATCAACGCCGGGAAGGTCCATCGTCACAACCAGATCCTCGTCGCTCTCGACGATATCGGCAAGTGGCATCATGCTCTCCAATGAGAGGCCCTTTCCCGTGGTCGTCTCGAAATCCTCCATGATCTTGTTCATTCGGTGCTGGATCTGCTTGTACTCCTCAGGGTATCTGTTTTCGAGCTCCACGCCTACGTCCTCCACGAACCGGTTCATCCGCTTCTGGAGGCGCTTGATCTCATCTACTGGTATCAGTCCGGCCAATTCAATCGCCCCACTTGACAGTCATTTGGACTTTGAAACCATATCATCCTTGCGATAGATATCCGCTCTGGATCTCCACGACCTCGGCGCTGTCCCTCGCCCCTGCGTACTCAGAAAGCGGCTCGGCGTTCAGCTCCAGGAACACATGCCCCCAGGAGAACTTCGATAGGATCGCTCGTGCCTGTTCAGCCTCCCCCAGGATGTATAGCGCCGCTGCGAATGCCTCGACAGTCGTAAGCTTGAACGGACGGCCGAAGTTGACGGGATTTGCCGCGACGAGGAAGGGAAGCGCCCTTGATGGAGTATGCACCCTTGAGAAGACCTCCTCGGCCTTTGCCCAGCTGCAATCGAGGGCTGCAAGGCCGCGGCCTAAGTTGCGATCCTCCGGGGAGAGAGCCTTCTGGGAGACGGGGTTGAGCAGGAGGTGGCCCCTCAAGTTCCCCATCCTCCTCGTCAGGCGAGCAAGCCCCATCCTCCCCATCTTCTTTCCGGTGCATTTGCGCGGATCGCACTGGTCGGCGCAGAATATGAGCAGATCCATATGCTCCGCGTATACACCGATAATCCTATTAACATTGTGTTCAACTCCAGTCCAACCTCAATCCTTAGCGATTGAAATTTCAGGAGCTATCCCGATGAGTGAGGTTTCCAAGGAGTACAACTTCAAAGAGGTCGAGGAGAGATGGGTGGGCGCGTGGGATCGGTCCATATACCACTTCGACTGGAACTCGAAGAGGCAGCAGTATATAATCGATACTCCGCCGCCCTATCCCACTGGGAACTTCCATATAGGGAACGCCTTGAACTGGTGCTATATCGACTTCGTGGCCCGCTACAAGAGGATGCGAGGCTATAATGTGATGTTCCCCCAGGGATGGGACTGCCACGGCCTGCCAACCGAGGTCAAGGTCGAGGAGACCCATAAGATCACAAAGAACCAGGTGAGCAGGGAGGAGTTTCGCCGTCTCTGTGAGGAGATGACCGTCCTCGCAATAGAGAGGATGAGAAAGACCATCACGAGGATGGGGATATCGACCGACTGGTCTAACGAGTACATCACGATGTCGCCTGAGTACTACGTCAAGACCCAGCAGTCCTTCGTCCAGATGTACAAGAAGGGTATGATCTACAGGGAGGACCATCCCGTCAACTGGTGCCCGCGTTGCGCAACAGCCATCGCCTTTGCCGAGGTGGAGTACGACTCGCGAACGACCAAGCTCAACTACATGTCGTTTGCCTCAAGCGATGGCCCGGTGAAGATCGCAACCACAAGGCCTGAACTCCTATGCGCATGCGTGGCCGTTGCCGTGAACCCTGAGGACGAGAGATACGAAAACCTCGTCGGGGGGAGCCTGACAGTTCCCATCTTCGACTACGAGGTCCCGGTCATCGCCGACCCTGCGGTCGATCCATCCTTTGGAACAGGTGTTGTGATGATCTGCACCTTCGGCGACAAGCAGGATGTCCGCTGGTGGGTGGAGCATGATCTTCCGCTTCGACAGGCCATTGGAAGGGACGGAAAACTGACCGATCTCGCCGGCAAGTATGCCGGGATCTCGATCAATGAAGCCAAGAGGGCGATTGTAGACGACATGACGAAGGAAGGGATCATCTCTCGATCGGAGGACCTCGAACAGAACGTGGGACTCTGTTGGAGGTGCAAGACCCCGATCGAGATCCTCTCCGAGAGGCAGTGGTTCGTGAGGATCGATCCTGAGACGATCATCAGGACGTCGGGAGAGATCAAGTGGGTCCCCGATTATATGGAGACCCGCCTTAAGAACTGGACGGGAACGATGGAGTGGGACTGGTGCATCTCTCGCCAGAGGATATTTGCTACCCCAATTCCTGTCTGGTACTGCAAAGAATGCGGGGAGGTGATGGTGGCAAGAGTTGAATGGCTGCCGCTCGATCCAAATGAGGCCTCCCCGCCAAAGCCATGCCAATGCGGATCTAGCGAGTTCCTGCCGGAGACCGACGTTTTGGATACGTGGATGGACAGCTCCATCTCCGCCCTCTCGGTCGCAGGCTGGCTCTCGAGAGAGGATCCGCGCCTTCCAACACAGCTTCGGCCCCAGGGGCACGATATCATCAGGACATGGGCCTTCTACACAATACTGCGCTCCCAAGCCCTCTTAGGGGTGCGGCCTTGGGATACCATACTCGTAAACGGCATGGTTCTAGGTGAAGACGGCCACAAGATGTCCAAGTCGCTGAACAACTTCGTCGTTCCCGAGGAGGTCTTCGATAAGAACGGGGCAGATGCCCTTCGCCAGTGGGCGGCGGTAGGGGGGTCAGTTGGATCCGACATCATGTTCCAGTGGAAGGAGATCGTCGCAGCAAGCCGCTTCCAGCAGAAGCTCTGGTCGATATATCGGTTCGCCGCCCCATTTGCAAAGCCGAGCGATGCCGTTTTAGGGCAGGTAGATCGCTGGCTCATGAAAGAGCTCTCCATGCTCGTCGAAACGGCAACGGTGGCCATGGAGAAGTTCCAGTTCGACGAGGCCTTCCGCGCCATCCGTGCCTTTGCGTGGGATATATTGGCCGACAACTATATCGAGCTTATAAAGGCGCGGCTGTACGGTCCAGACGGCGCAGAGAAGGCTGCGGCTTCCGCTACCCTTTATGAGGCGCTCGTGACGCTGACAAGGCTGATGGCGCCATTTACGCCCTTCATCTCCGAGGAGATACATATGGGCCTGACTGGAGAGAGCGTCCATCTCCAGAGCTGGCCCGAGGCAACGGCCGAGCCTTCGATCGAGGGCGAGTCCATAAAGGAGATCGCAGCGTCCATTCGCAGGTACAAGTCCGATCGAGGAATGGCCTTGAACGCCCCCTTGAAGGGCATAGAGATCTACTCCGAGATCGAACTCGAGACGATGGACCTTCGGGGCGTGGCCAACTCCCCCGTCGTTTTCCGAAAGGGGGCTCCAAACCTAGCAACAGCTCCTTCTGCGATCAAGCCCGTGATGAAGGCGATTGGGCCTGTGTTCAAGGATCGGTCGGCTGCAGTCATAAAGAGGCTTGCCGCGATGGATCCGACGGAGGTTGCGAGAGCTCTCGAAAGCGGACCAATCGAGCTTCCCGAGGGCGGAATCGAACCGGAAATGGTCGAGATCGCGAAAGAGACCCTCTCTGAGGGAGAGGCGGTGGACGTGATAATCGCTGGTGGCGCAACGGTCCTCGTCAGGAGATAACGATGGTGGGAGCGATCGAGGTGGAGGTGAAGGCGAAAGCCCCGGAGGGAGCGGAGGAGATGATAGCTTCGCTTGGGGCAATCTTCCTCGGGGTCGAGCATCATCACGACCTGTACTTCTCATCGCCAGAGAGGGATATGGCAAAAAGGGATGAGGCTCTGCGCCTGAGGATCAAGGAGTCTGGATCCTTCCTCACATTCAAGGGACCCCGCCTTGAGAGGGAGACGAAGTCTCGCCGGGAGATCACCCTCGAGGTGGACGATGCAATCGCGGCAGAGGAGATGCTTGAAGCGATCGGCTTTTCTAAAGCCGCTGAGGTGAGGAAGAGCAGGGCCAAGTACCGTCTCGGCCATGTAACAATCGCCCTCGACGATGTGGAGGGGCTGGGGAGCTTCATCGAGGTAGAGGCCTTGGGCGGCGAGGATTGGGCTATGGAGAAGGAAGAGGTCTTGGCCGTCCTGGGGCGGCTTGGAATCGTTGAGACGATTCCACAGTCCTACCTGGAACTCCTGGAAGCGGATATCGAGGTCTAGAAGTGTCCTCTTCCACCTTGAAGCCGATGGCTGTCATGTTGCTCTTCTTGGTAGTGGTCCAGATCCTGGCCCTCGCAATGATGCCGGCGCTTCTCCAGGGGGAGGTCAGGGTCTTCGAGGACCCAGAGTCCGCTGCAAACCCCATCGGCTACCTCTTCCTCATCCTCATCTTCACTGCCTTTCTCCTCCTCGTAATAAGGCTTAATCGAGGCTGGGTTATAGGAGGCTTCATCTCGCTCGCGGTTGGATCAAGCATATATTACGTCCTCGACCCGTTCATCCCGAGGATTGTAGCGCTCTTCATCGCCGTTTCGGTTATGGTCCTATTAAGGATATACCCCGAGTGGTATGTGGTGGATATCGTAGGCCTCGTCGTCAGCGCCGGGATCAGCGCCCTCTTCGGCATAAGCATGACCGTGCTTCCGGCGCTCATCCTACTCGCAGCGCTTGCTGCATACGATTTCATCTCAGTCTACAAGACAAAGCACATGGTGGCCCTTGCCGAGAGCGCAATCAAGATACGCGCTCCCCTGCTCTTCATCGTCCCCCGCCGAAGGGATTATAGCTTTCGTCGGGAAGGGAACGCGGGGAACGAGGGCAAGGGCGCCTACTTCCTGGGGCTTGGAGATGCCATCATTCCGACCATACTGGTCATATCCGCCAACTGGTCGCTATCGTCCCCATCGATCGGCGCAGCAAGCCTAACGCTGACCGTTCCGGCGCTCAGTGCGATGATCGGCACCTACATCGGATTTGGCTTGCTGATGACGACATCGAGGGATCGACCACAGGCGGGCCTTCCCTTCCTCAACGGAGGTGCTATCGCGGGCTTTCTCCTCGGGTGGGCGGCGTTGGTCCTTTAACCAGGGGGTATCACGATTAATACCGACAGGTTTTTTTCCCAGCGGCCGGAAATGAGCCCCTGGAGGATGGACTAGATGGACGCTGATCAGGCCTTGTTGGAGCAATATGTGCCATTTTGCCCCAAATGCGGCAACGAGTGCGAGCAGAAGGAGTTGAGAAAGCCCCTTGACTCGGACAACTGGAAGAAGATCGTGGTGGAGACCATATACTACTGCAAAAGGTGCGATAACTACTGGAGCGAAGGGCTAATAGAGAAAGGGTATAAATGATCTATCTCTATTACACGAAGATGTTCATGGGCTACAACTTCGGCCCGGAACATCCGATGCAGCCCGGCCGGCTCATGCTCACGCACCGGCTCATGGAGGAGATGGGCCTGCTCTATAGCTATGACGTCGAGGTTCTGGAGCCATGGTACGCGAGCGAGAGGGATCTTGCGCTTGTTCATCGGCAGGACTACATCGATGCGGTGAAGGCCGAGGTCGCCAACTACGCCTTCGGGCTTGGAACCGAAGATACGCCCGTCTTTCCCGGCATGTACGATGCCGCAAGGATCATGGCCGGAGGAAGCATCGAGGCTGCCGGGCGATTGCTCCACGAGGACTGCGGCGCATTCAACATCGCAGGGGGCTTGCATCATGCCTTTCCCGCCAAGGCCGCTGGCTTCTGCATCTTCAACGATCCCGCCCTTGCGATCGCCGTCTTGAAGCGGAAGTTCCAGAGGATCCTCTACATCGATATCGATGCCCATCACGCAGACGGCGTTCAGGCGATCTTCTACGATGACCCAAGCGTCCTCACTATATCCATCCACGAGTCGGGAAAGTATCTCTTTCCCGGGACGGGCTTCATCGAGGAGATCGGAAGCGGCCCTGGGCGGGGCTACTCGGCGAACATCCCCCTCCCCAAGCGGTCGCCCGATCGAGCCTTCCTCGATGCCTTCGACGAAATCGTCCCCGCCCTATTTCGTTGGTTCAGGCCAGAGATCGTGGTTGCCCAGCTGGGGGCGGATGCACACTATGCAGACCCCCTGACCAGCCTCAACCTGACCCTGGATGGCTACGTCGCGCTCGTGCAGAGGATTGCAGACCTCGCCCGTGAGCATTGCAATGGGCGCATCCTCGCTCTCGGCGGTGGAGGCTATAACATGGAGGTCGTTCCCCTGGCATGGACACTCGCCCTCCAGATACTGCTCGGGGATGAAGTCCAGGGAGATCTTCCTGCCTGGTGGGTGGAGTTCATCGAGCGGCGGACCGGAAGGCCTCCTCTCTCCCTGCCCGACAAGGGCCTTGGAAAGGGCGATTATTCAAAAGTCGAGGAGGAGCTCGAGGGGACCATATTCGGCCTGCAGAGCATACTCTCCGGGATCCATGGGAGCATATTCTAGTGTCGCCAAATCCGATAGGCGATCTCGGAGGCATCTCTTCGTGAACCTGATAACCGAAGGGGCGGTCGGCGTCGACGTGGGGGGGGTCTTCTACAATCCCCGCATGAGGTTAAACAGGGATATCGGAGTTGCCATGGCGAGGGCTTTGGGGATAGTGGAGTATCTCGACGCCTTCTCGGCGAGCGGGCTGCGCGGCCTCCGGCTGATCCGGGAGGCAGGAGTCGAGGATATGACCTTCAACGACGTAAGCCCAACTGCTGCCCGGCTGATCGAGGAGAACCTCGCAAGAAACGGCCTCCAGGGGGAGGTCTGCTGCAAAAACGCAAACGTCCTCATGCACGAGAGGAGATTTCAGGCCGTCGACCTCGATCCCTTCGGCACGCCATCGCCGTTTCTCGCGGCTGCGTCGCGCTCTGCCGAGGAGTACCTCTTCGTCACGGCAACCGACACCGCCCCGCTCTGCGGAGCCCACCTGGCAAGCGGTATTCGCAAGTACATGGCCCGTCCGGTCAAGGCGGAGCATCACAGGGAGATGGGGGTAAGGATCCTCCTTGGCCTCGCCGCAAGGGAGCTTGCCCGGATGGATAAGGGAATGGAGCCGCTCCTCACCCATGCAACCGAGCATTACGTTCGCACCTATCTGAGGACGATTCCCGGAGCTCGCAATGCCGACATCTCCCTTGAGAAGATGGGATACCTCGAGCAGTGTCCCCGCTGCGGCGGCTGGTGGGCGCTTTCCGGCCTCGCATCGGAAGCGAAGGGGACCTGTAGCCGCTGTAAGGAGAGGACGCTTCTCGCAGGGCCTCTCTGGCTTGGGCCTCTGAAGAGGAACGAGGTCCTCGATCGAGCGATTCCTGGACTTCCGGAGAGCGCTTCAGCCATCCGCCTCATGAAGCTCTGTCGAGACGAGCTGGATTGCCCGATGTACCACGACCACCATCGCCTCTGCCGCCGTCTGGGAATCGCCCCAGTAAGGCTTGACCGTCTCGTCCTGGCCTTGCAAGATAGCGGATTTAGGGCTTCACGCACTCACTTCAGCGGTACGGGTCTGAAGACCAACGCATCTAGGGAGGAGCTCGAGGATCTCCTGGTGGGGCTGGAATCCAAGGTAGGCGGCGATCTTCAGAAGGGCCAGGATCGGGTTGCATCGGGCGCTCGTTTACCCGAAACTTAATAAAGGAGTAGCGTATATCATAATGATAGCTGCGATGTATGAAGGGGACCCAAGGGCATTGCAGTTTAGAGTTCATGTGGCACGAGGTGACGCTTATTACCCCCTTCATTGCTACTCCCTTTCGTCTCTCGTGCCATCCCTTCTACTTGCCTTTTGACTATAGTTCGAGCGTTTCTGTAAGGGTAATTCGCGAAGAGTGGTGCAAGTAGGCGACGCTAGCCCTGGCTGGCCTATCGGACCTCGGAGATTGCCAAGGCCCTCGGTGCGGCGGAGGCCAACCATGAGCATGGACTTTTTGAATGGCAGTTGTTCGAAAATTCCGTTGAGGTTGCAATATGACATGTTGCATCAAACTCGATACACCGCCTTTGCAACTGTTTCGCTAAATGCAGTCCTAAGCCCCATTTATATATGACAGCGGGACTTTAGGCCGTTTAGACAAAAAAGTTTAACTATGATAAGGTATAGTTGATCAACTATATCTGACTTAAATCAAAAAATATTGGGTGATCTGGTGGAACAGGACAACGGGATGAGAGGATCAAAATTCAATAAAATAATAGATATCCCTGAAAATCGATATATCCGGTCAAATTACTCCTATCAGGTCGATGGGATCGAGAACGGATCTCGATCCCATAAGACGTTGCTTTGCCATGAGATGCCATCCAAGGTGAATGGATATGACCCCCTTAATAGAAGATATGTCCTCTTAGAATCTCGATTCATATCAATATTCGCACATGGACGTGGCTGAAGTGAGCCGCATTCGCATAAGCCTTTTGTCAGGACTTATATTGCTGCTCCTGATAACCGGGACGAGCGCTTCTCAAAGCTATCCGCTATCAAGGGATGATGCTGCAATTAGGTCCGCCGTGAACTACCTTTTATCCTGTCAGAATGAGGATGGGGGCTTCAATAATCGTCCAGATATCACAACTAGCAACCTTATTGTAACGGCCAATACGGCAATGGCCTTGGCCCTGAGCGGTGATATTGGCCGCGCAACCAAGGGCGAGAAAACCCCCTTGGATTACCTCCTCGAAAACCCGCCCGACGAGAACACCAATGGCGGAAAGCTTGGTCGCTATGTTATGGGTTTGGTGGCTTCAGGTGGAGATCCTTACAACGTTGGGGGAGTTGACTTCGTCGAAAGGCTCAAAGAATGTGCAAAGCCACCTTATGGAGAGGAGAACCTCTTCGCAGAGTCCTATATCCTCCTTGGCCTTGCGGCCGTGGGCGAGGAGAGGTCCTCAGAGGTCCAAGCCTTCGTCACATATTTGAAGAGCAAGCAGTACGACTCAAGTGGTTGGGGCTGGGGCGATGCGGGACCCGATCTCGACACCACGGGGATCGCGGCTTGCGCTCTTTTAGCCGCTGGAGAGCCCCCAACCTCGGAATCGATTAGCAATGCGATCTCCTACATGAGGGGCAAGCAGAACGAAGATGGAGGATTCCCCTCCTCAGGGATGAGCGCCGACTCAAATGCGATCAGCGATGCTTGGGTTATGTTGGCCCTTAATGCCGCAGTGCAAGACCCAAGTGACTGGAAGAAGGTAACAAACACCCCTATATCGCATCTTCTCTCCTGCCAGCAAGAAGACGGTGTCTTCTGGTGGATGCCCGACTCACAAGGAGCCGTTGGATATCTTGCAGAGGAGACCTCATACTCCATCATCGCCTTGATGGGTGAAAAACTGCCGATAAAGGCCCCCACGCCGGAGGCTGCCGAAGGCGCAGCCGTTACGATTCAAGTTTTAGGTGACGGCAGTCCCATATTCAGCGGAGGGGTAGAAGTTGGAACGGAAGGCTTTGTGAAGGACGGGTTCGAGATAAGGAACCCCACCGTCCTCGGAGCGCTACAGGAGACTGGCATCGGATATGCATTAGGCGACCCCTCTAATAGAGGATACCCATGCGTCTTTGATCTCGCTGGCTTTGGGATGGCGCTTTATTTCGTCGATGGGTCCTTGCAGATGGGCCCGGTAGGGGAGCACGACCTTAAAGGCGACGAGTGCATATTGGTTAGCGCCCCAGATACAGTCTTGCCACTGCGAATGGAGGCTCCGGGCGAGGTCATAACGGGAGACGGATTCACAATCGAGGTCTATTCAGAAGGCTTAGACGATGAAGGCAACATCGTCACGTCTCTGGTGGAGGGCGCCATCGTGACATTAGAATCAACTCACTTTTCTGCCATTTACGCAACGGATGCGGATGGCGTCACCCCAGAGATCAAACTTAGCGAGGCCGGGGAGTACGATGTCAAGGCCGAGAAAGGCGGCTTCATAAGCACATTTTATCTCAACTGCGGACATCATGTAATAAACTGCCTTAGCGGGGAGCCCGTAGTTGCCACCATTCACGTTCTGGGAAATGGTGCCCCTCTGTTCAGCGGCAATGTCCAGGTCCAGACGGCAGATTTTAATAAGGATGAATTTGTCATCGAGAATCCCACTGCGATGGGAGCCCTCGATATGACTGGAATAGGCTATTCCTTATCGGAATGGGACTGGGGGCTCTTCGTCTCGGATGTGGCAGGGTATGGAGCTCCAAATTTCTACGTAAATGGTGCTCAGGCGCCGGTAGGCCTTGACCAGTACCGCCTGGGTGGTGGAGAGTGCATAGTCGTAAGCGCTCCTTGGTCTGCCTCGCCCCTGTACCTTAAGTCTCCCTCAGATGCTGTTGTGGGAGAACCCTTCAAGATTAAAGTCGAAAGCGAGGAATACGATTCCAGCTGGAACCTTGTTAGAGCCCCTGTACAAGGGGCAACTGTCACCGTTGGCACTTCCGTTTATAGTACGGAGGCAGATGGATTCACTCCTGATATCGAGTTGGATCAAGCAGGCGAATACGAGGTGAGGGCTGATAAGCCAGGCTACATCGGGACATTTTATCTGAACTGTGGACCGCATATCATAAGTTGCCAGAGGGCTGAGCATACAGATGTCACTATTCACGTCCTGGGCAATGGGGGCGAGCTATTCAGCAAAATGGTCTCGGTGAGCTCAGTCGGCTTTACTATGAATGGCTTTTCCATCGATAATCCGACTGCAATGGGGGCACTTGATCGTACCGGCGTCCTTTATTCCCTATCGCAATGGGACTGGGGCCTCTTCGTCTCCGACGTTGCGGGGTATGGATCACCTTCCTTTTACCTTGACGGCGAGCTTTCCCCCGTGGGATTGGATCAGAGCTATCTCAACGGAGAAGAATGGATAACCGTCAGCGCACCCTACACCGTATCACCGCTCTACCTTGATGCGCCCTCAGGTTGTCTGGTGGGTGAAGCATTCAATGTATTGGTGAAGACTGAGGTGTATGACGCAAACTGGAACCTAATAATGGTCCCTGTCGCAGGTGCTAAAGTCATCATCGAGAACGATCCCAACTCTCCATATACCACCAACAGCCTCGGCATCGCTTCGATCACTCTACATGATACAGGTAAGTACAATGTCAAAGTGGAGAAAGACGGCTACATAGGGACGTATTATCTAATCCCTGGAGGCTATCGAGTCATAGACTGCACCGGCAAGAGCGGCATTCTGAGCGTGACCAAGACCGCTGATAGGAGCTCTGCACAACCCTCTGAGATAATTACTTACATTATTAGCATCAGCAACAATGACACATCTGCGGTGACCGAAGTAAATGCCACCGACCTCCTTCTCATGGATTCAACCTTTATCTATTCCGATCCTTGGCCCGATGAGATAAAAGGGAATGAGATCAGATGGAGATTCCCCGAGATTCCCCCTGGGGGGCGCAAGAATATCACCCTGAATGTCAAGGTCTCTGAGACGATGGCATCAGGCTATGCTCTCGTAAACTGCGTGGAAGTTGCCGCACTCAATGCAACAAAGGTGCCGATACCACATGCCGTCGATTGTGATGAGGTGTTCATCGGCATCGCAACGCCCCTCGTGGTAACCAAGATCGTCGATAAGAGCTCGGCGAAAGGAGAAGATCAGCTAAAATACACGATCAAGATCTGCAACAATGACAATAGCCCCATGACAGATGTGGCAGTCAGGGATGTCTTCAGCAAACAAGTCAAGTTCATATCAGCAGTTCCATCTCCAATTCAGGAGCTTGAAGTGGAAGAGCGGTTCGAGGAGTTGGTTTGGAGCTTCTCCTCGATCCAACCTGGTCGGTGCGAGGAGATCGTCCTCGTGGTCGATCTACCCGCGGTGGAGGACTTCATCTTTGGAATGGAACAGCGAGTTGTAGGAGAAGGCTATGTGTTCGTTGCCAATGATTATTCTACAGCTCCACCTGATTACATCCTCACGAACGATGTCATAGCCAGCGCCATCAATGGATCGGGAAAGATGGTCAAGGCATTTGGCAACGCGTTTGTCAGGGTCTCCGAACACGGAACCGAGCTTAAGGCCAGAGAACATGGGAGCGGTAGATATGAGAGCGAGGATCTGGTGAATGTAGAGAGCGAGCATAAATCGATTGAGATTGCAAAGATCGCATCTGCAACCTATGGCAACTCCACATTCAACCTCTACAACAACCGCACCTTGAACTACCTATCCAGATGGACGGAGGAATGGCGTGGAAAGAACCACATAACAGGAACATCAATACATGAATGTTACCGATATGCGAACTCGATTGACCGTAATTCGTACATCAATCTCGATGATAAGAGCGCCTCCATAAAGGCCGACTCCCAGTTTGAAGGAATGTGCCACTTTGGGATACTGCAGAAGACTGGGTCGGGGAAGGGATCTGCGGGATTCGAATCCAACGAGGACTACGCGGGAAGCTTCAGGATATATCAGGTCGCCAATGGAACAAGCCTGAAGTACAATAAGTCTGCCTCAGGAGAGGGATTTGTTACAACAGATAGGCGGATAAATGATTGCCAACGGTCTTACGAATCGGGATCTGGGATCTACGAGTCAGACGAGCTGATCGAGGCCCAGACCAAATACATTGCAAAGGATATAAACCTCAGCGCAAAGCAGACTAGCTTGGAGATAGGAGACGGCATTTTCATCAATAACACGATGAAGTGGGGGGAGGGCACCTGGTTCCGGGAAGTGCGTAAAAACAGCACTACCTTCATTGGGGAGGAGTTCTCGAGCCTCGATCGCCTCAATAAGCAGACGATCGCAAGAGGGTTTGGAGATCTCACAACAGACGCAGATTTCTCTGGAATGGCTAAATTTAGGGCGATATTCACAAACACAACCAAGGATTATTCCAACTCGACATCTCTCGAAGCCCCCATGGGACAGCTTCGAGATCCCACAATCGACCTCGAAGATGGATACTTGGGAGAATACACTATCCATCGCAGGGTGATGTTCTCAGGAGGGTACAAGTACGGTTGGCCACATATCCACGCTGAGAAGTCAGGAGAGATCATATACGGTTCGGACAAGGCCTTCGCCAGGTACAACATCTCACTGGAAAACGATGGCAACCGAGCTCTCGGTCCGATTGTTGCAATGGACCTATTCCCTCCAGGGGCGGTGTTCGTCAACTCATCCGAGAGCCCATCAACCCTTATGCCAGATAGCCTGGGGTGGACCTTCGTCTCCCTCCCCATTGGAGGAAAGGTGACGATGGAACTATGGCTCGACGTCACAAATTGCCGAGTAGACGAACTTGTTAATCGGATTGAGGCATCGGGAAGCTATAACGGGAACGTGACAACGACAAGCGCCTTCTCTGCCATCGAGATCAACTGGCTGCAATTCGCACAGGCCAGCGAGTTGACTGCTACGAAGAATGGTGAGCTGGACCAAAACGACCCAAGGGTCATCGTCTTCACGCTGAAAATTCAAAACCTGGGCGAGAGAGAGATGGTGGCCAGGGTGACCGACAGCCTGCCAGAAGGGATGACTTTGCTAGACTCCTCCGTAAACCCTGCATCAATTGATGGCGATGTGATCACGTGGAACCTTATAGATATAGGTCCCTACGAGGCAAAGACCATAGTTTATAAGGCTGAGGCCGTTAGGAGCGGGGAATTCCTTAACCGGGCTTTGATCGAATCGTGGTCCTTGGATGGGTCGCGTTTGTCACCAATCTACGCAAACGCCATCGTCGAGATCCCCACATTTGAGGGGGAGCATCCTGCAAAAGGATGGCAACCTCCCGACTGGGATCTTCAGTACGATGAGTATTCGAACAACGTTACCTGCGAGGAGATCTGCAACCAGACAGAGATCGACTGGGGAGGAGGATAGCTCGCATATCCTCCTCCGATGGGGCGCCACGAAGAAATATACATCTTTCATATTTTGCGCTCCGAAAGGTTAAACTCAAATGAGTTTTCCTATAAACAGATACATTTGATTTCATAAATTCAAAGGGCTTGTGCAGGTCACGGTCCGGATGGGTGTAAAACAGATGAGACACGTTATATGCTCGCTCGTTTCAATCTTGCTTATTATCTGCCTGGCATGGGCGTCCGATTGGCCTTCGTTCCAGGGAGATCGGGCCAACTCCGGCCTTACTTGGGATGGCCCACCTGCATATCCGCAGGTTCTCTGGTCTGCCGATCTCAACCGCATCGATGTTACTCCGATCGTCTCTTCAAACCTAGTTTGCGTCCTCGCAGGAAATGGCACCCTCGTTGCCATGGATAAAAGGACGGGAGATGCGACATGGAGTACTCAGATGGACGGCTGGGTATTTCAGACCTCGACGCCTGCCTGCTCCGGTGATAGGATCTACGCGGCCACGGATTCGGGGTATTTAGCTGCATTTGATGCAAAGACCGGAGAGGAGATCTGGTCCCATCATCTCACCGACAAGAGGTTCGAGGTTCCCATAACCTGCTCTGATGGCAGGGTCTACCTCGGCGAGGGCAGCGCCTATGGAACTGCAGCGAAGCGGTACTTCTGTTTCGATATAGATGGAAACGAGTGTTGGAAACTCACCAGAGATACGAGCGGCTACATGTGGTGCGGCGCTTCCATCGCCGGAGATCACCTGATCTTCGGCGATAACGACGGCCAGCTTTTGAGCGTTGACCGCAAGACAGGCCTCCTCGCAGACGTCCTGGATCTTTCCGACGCATCAAGGATCGATTTTGCCAGAACCGACGCTGGTCGCATCCGAGCTTCGGTCTCTTACAAGGACGGCTACGTATACACTACCTCTGAATGCACGGCCGAAGTAGGTTACGCCTGGAAGATCAGGCTCAATGAGACGACCGGGACCTTTGAGAACGGCGGCTGGAGCTCTCCAGTGGGGTTTAGCACCTCAACTCCCGCAGTATTCGGAAGCAGGGTATACCTGGGCATTGGCGAGCACGGCCACCCTGGGGCTCTAGCCTGCATCAACGACTCCAATGGCGATCTTATCTGGTCCTATCCAGTCGAAGCCGGCGTGAAGTCCTCGCCGGCGATCTCTGCAGTGTACCCAAATCCCCGAATCATCTTCACTGCCGCAAAGGTAGACGGCTCGGCCTATTGTGTCGAGGACGCCGGATCCGAGGCCCGCCTGCTATGGCATTTCGACCCGCCGGATGATGGCTACATCCTCGCCGGCGCTGCCGTCTCGGATGGGCGCGTCTACTTCGGAACCGAGAAGGGTCTCCTCTACTGCCTCTCAGCCGAAGCCCGGCTAGGCCAGTCCACAAATGCAACCTTCCAAACCGCAACTCAGCGACCGAGATCATCGGCGATGCAAACTAAAATGGACGGAGGTTCATAACTATGAGGATTAAGTTAGTAGTCGAATTTGCCACGATCATTCTGATATCGATGGCCTTGATCGTGCCTGTGCTCTGCAATGATTTCTCAGATAGCAATCCACAGGAAGGCACGGAAGCTCGATGGCATCAGTTCCATCTCAACCCAGGACACACGGGCGCTTCTTCGTCGTCTGCGCCGAGGACCGGCGATACCGCCTGGATGAGGAACATAACGGCTCAGGCAGGATCTTCTGTAAGCGTTGCAGGTGGCAGTGTATTCGTAAACTGTGTGGACAAGATCGTCTCTTTGGACCAGTTCACTGGGGAGACACTCTGGAGCGCTTCATTCGAGCGCAACGACGACGTCTGCTGCTCCTGGCACACGCCTATCTACCATGATGGCAAGGTCTTCTTCACAGGCATGGAGACCGTCTGTCTGAACGCAACCACTGGAGAAGAAGTTTGGAGCTTTGCCCCGCCCACGGGAAGGGGTGCGGTGGATGGAAGCCCGGCCGTCTTTGAGGGCAAGGTAATCGTCAGCGACTGGGACGGCCACCACTACTACTGCCTTGAAGAGATGACCGGAGAGGAGATCTGGAGCTTTTCGGTCGAGGGAAGCGCCCAGTCCACGCCAGCCATCTCTGAAGGCAAAGCGGTCTTCGGTGGCTGGGAGTGGGGCCTAGGCGGGTATATATACTGCGCGGATCTGGAGGACGGCTCCGAGGTCTGGAACGTCACGACCGAGAACTCTCCATGCGGATCTGCAGCGATCCTTGAAGGGAATGTCTACATGACCACCTATAGCTTCGATGGCAACGGCGACCTTTTGGCTCTTTCCCTTCTCGATGGATCAATCCTCTGGAGAAGGGAGATCTCGCCTACCGACTCGACGCCAACCGTTGCCGGGGGCAAGGTCTACGTATGCGGCGGTTGCGAGGGCTTCAGCCATCCCAAGACATACTGCTTTGATTCCGCATCAGGCGATCTGATCTGGGAGACCGACGAGGCCGATAAGATCGGAGACTGGAGATGCTCTATGGCCTATGCCGATGGAATCGTCTTCGTAGGCAAGCCGGACTTCGAGGATTTCAGTGGAACCTTTGCCCTAGATGCCGGCACAGGCGAGGTTATCTGGAGCCAACCCGAAGGCGGATCCTCGCCAGCCGCAGCCGATGGAATGGTCTATTCAGTTGGCAAAGGATCGGTCTGCGCCTTTGGCGATGCGGCAACAGGGGGGGCGATCCTTTGATCCGAAGTCTCATCCTATCCCTGCTAATCGGCCTAATCCTCGCTGCCACGGTCTGCACAGCCCATGGAGATTATCTTACATTTCGCGGTGACGCCCAGAGAACCGGCAACGTGAGCGGGACGGGGCCGGGCAATCCCGACATCCTCTGGAGCGAAAAGGTGACGTCTAAGGGATACGTAGGCGGAGGCGCTTCGATTTGCGAGGGCAGGGCCTTCGTCTCTTCCTGGCCAGACATGAGCTACAAGGGCGAGCAAGGGATCGCATGTCTCAATGCAGAGGACGGATCGCTTATTTGGCTAAACCCAATCGGGGGGAAAGGCGGAGCTTCAACCCCTGCCGTTTATGATGGCCTCGTCTTTGCAGGCTCCTGGAAAGGCGATCTATATTGTCTGGATGCCGCGAGCGGTGATACGATCTGGAACAGGACACTTGAAAGTGACCCCCAATGGTGGGGCCTAGCGTCTTCACCTCTTGTGATCGAGGACATGATATTCGTGACATCCTACTCAGATGGAGCTCTGCATGTCCTGGACTATGAAGGAAACGAGCTATGGAACCTCTCCACCGGTAAGATCGATCCTTACACATCGCCTGCGGGAGATGATGGCAAGGCATACTTTGCAGGAGGGGATCCTGCCCTCTATTGCGTGAACATATCTTCATTTGACCTCATCTGGAAGCACTCTACAGATGCTCCCATAACCTCAACTCCTGCTGTCTGGAACGGCAAGGCATACTTCGCAACGAGGGAGAATCTATATGCTGTCGACGCTGGCTCAGGCGAAGGGCTTTGGCGCAAATCCCTCAAGGGCACCATATCATCACCAGCCCTCTCTTGCGACAGGGTCTACATCGGTACAGGCGATGACTCTCTAGATTGTTATAACGCCTCGGACGGATCGCTCATTTGGAGGGCCGAGGTCGAAAGTTCGGTCAAGTCCTCGCCCCTGGTCGTCGGGGATATGGTCTATTTCGGGACTCACAACGGTCTCGTCTACGCCTTGGACGCATCTGATGGCAGAGAGATCTGGACCTACGATACAGGCGCCTACATGATGTCCTCGCCCTCGTTCTCAGAGGGCTTGCTCTTCATAGGCTCGGACGACGGTTGCCTTTACGCCTTCGGGGTGAAGCCTTCTGAGGTGATCTTCGAGGGCGAAGTCCTCCTCGAAGACGGCAGCTTCAACTTAACCGCAGAGAGCGGCGTAGCATACTCAATCGATGAGAGGAGCGCACTTGGAGCGCTTATAAAAGCTTCTGAGACTGGTGGGTTCGATCTCAGCGTAGACGACTCTATTTGGGACGATTACGGCCTTTTCGTGAGATCGATAGATGGAATCGAGGCAGGGGTCGGAGAGATCTGGATGTACTGGGTCAACTATCCGGACGAGCCCATGCCCTTGGGAGGCTCGGACCGCTTCTTCTTGGAGGAAGGCGACGTCGTGACCTTTTACATTGGAGATAGGGGCAAAGGTCCATATGACTCACATAAGATCGTTATAACGACGAGATGGGGGTGAAGATAAGCTTGTACAATCATCAATGCAATAGCTCAAGCTTGAACAGGCTCATGTCATCTGGATTGAGCGGAAGTTTGGCCCTCTTATTACTTGTCTTCGCGACGATCGGCCCAGCTCTTGGAGACTTCACGACCTTTCATGGCGATCCACAAAGAAGCGGAAACGTGAGCGACGAGGGGCCAAGCTCTCCTAACCTTTTGTGGAAGAACAGCCTGTCCCCTTACAGCTCCATTGGTGGGGGATCCGTCGCTTCAGATGGCAAGGTTTACATCTCCAACTGGCAGGATATGAGCTTCAGAGGCGAACAGGGAATCGGCTGCCTTGCTGCGAAGAACGGCTCTATCATGTGGTTCAACCCGATAGGCGGCAAGGGTGGCGCCTCTACTCCTTCCATCTCAGAAGACCGGATCTATGCGGGCTCTGCTAAGGGCGATCTCTACTGCCTGGATGCATCCACCGGCGTGGTCATCTGGAATAGGACCATTGAAGAGAACCCTGAATGGTGGGGCCTTGCCTCCTCACCCTTGGTGATTGAGGACGAGATAATCGTGAACGCATTCTCAGAGGGTATTCTGCACGTCCTCGACCTTGAAGGAGTCGAGCTTTGGAGCATCTCCACCGGAAAGACCGATCATTTCACATCTCCAGCTGGATGCGACGGAAAGGTCTACTTCGCAGGAGGAGATCCTGCGCTTTATTGCCTCGATCTCTCAAATCGAAGTGTAACCTGGAAATACGAAACAGAAGGCCCAATAACCACAACTCCTGCCGTCGCCGATGGGCAGATCTTCTTTGCTACCAATGAACACATCCACGCCGTGGAGACAAACACCGGAGGCGAAGTATGGGCAGCTGAGATGAGAGGAACCATCTCCTCGCCCGCCATATCTCGTGGCCGGGTTTACATCGGAACAGATGATGGCACATTGAACTGCTACGACTTTTATAACGGCACACTCTACTGGAGCGCAAAAGTGAATGGCCCTGTCGTATCCTCGCCAGTGATCGCAGATGGTAGGGTCTACTTCGGGACGAACATCGATGATGGAACCGTCTACGCCTTGGATGCTGAGACCGGCGATCCAGCTTGGACCTATCTCATTGGCGAGTACGTCATGTCCTCGCCTGCGGTCTTTGATGGCGTTCTATACATAGGCTCAGACGATGGCTGCCTTTATGCCTTTGGACCTGGGGCTTCTAAAACAGGAGTGACAGAAGCGCCTTCAGGCCTGATATGGGGAGGCACTGTTCTGCTTGAAGCTGGAGATATCAACGTCACCGGGGCCGATGGCATCGTTCACGCCGTCGCCAAGAAATCAGCTCTAGGAGCCCTTATCGAAGCCTCCGAGGCCGGGGGGTTTGAGCTCATCCTGGATGCCTCTATCTGGGACATTCGCGCCCCCATCATTAAGTCTGTAGGAGGCATAGATGCCAAGGACAACGAATCCTGGAGGTATTGGGTGAACTACCCAGACGAGCCCGTGCCTCTAGTCGGACCAGACCAACTCCTGCTGGAAGACAGCGACAACGTCACTTTCTACCTGGGTGATCGACATACACTGCCTTTCGAATCGCCCAGGACGAATATAACCGCTAAGGTGCTATTAAAGAGGCCAGAGGTTCTCTTCGTAACCGCAGAGAACCTTGCTGTGATCAGGGAAGCTATGAAGGACGCTGTCCTGAACGTTACGTTGGCCTCCCTGGACCTTGCACCTTCGAACCTTTCTGGTTACGACCTGATATTTCTGGAGATGGTGGGAAGCGAGGGCGCAAGGAGACTGGCCCCTCTGCTAGAGGCACCAAAGGCGGCAGGCGTTCCCGTGATCTCGATCCACTCGGAAGGATACGACGTCCTTCTCTCCAATGTCGACATAGAAGAGCATCTCGAGATAGAGGACTACTGGAACTACGGCGGCATCGATAACATGGATGGGCTCTTCTCCTACCTGGGCGCAAGATTCTGCAGCCTGGACGTGCCGGTAATCGAGCCCATTCCAACGCCCAAGGCATACATCTGCCATCCGGACTCGCCGGACCTCTTCTTGAACACCACCTCTTATCTTCAGTGGTACCGGAATAACACCATACATGGATACAACGAGAGCGCGCCGACCATAGGCATGATGAACCTGGCAGGCGATCCCGTGACCTCACCGCTACGAAGCAATATTGTCAGGGCCTTGGAGTCGAAGGGCGCAAACGTGATTGACATCGGCTTTGATAACACCTCCACGATAATGGAGCTATTCATCCAGAATAATTCGACCATCGTCGACGCTGTGATCCTCACGAAGCCCTTCAGGCTGAACTACGGAGATCCCGAGCAGGGGATCGAGGATCTCAAGGGGCTGAACGTTCCGATCCTCAACGCGATGAAGCTCTGGTACCAAACCCCGGAGGAATGGAGGAACAGCATTGGCCTTTACCCAACCGAGGTCTACTTCAAGCTCGCAATGCCCGAGATGGACGGGATCGTAGAGCCCATAGCAGTCGCAGGAAGGACCGAGGATGGGACATTCGAAGCTGTCTCAAGCCAAGTTGAATGGCTCGCAGATAGAGCCATAGCCTGGGCAGAGCTTGGCCAAAAGCCAAACTCTGAGAAGAAGGCGGCAATCATCTACTACAATCACGGCGGAGGAAAGGACAACCTGGGCGCGACATACATAAACGTTCCAAGGAGCCTCCAGGAGATCCTGGACGGCTTGAACGAGTCAGGCTACCTCGTCGAAGGGACAGTTCCAGACGAGCGGGATCTGGTCGACCTGATGGCCCATGAAGGGACGAACGTGGGCACCTGGGCTCCTGGGGAGCTGGAGGCCATGGTCAAAGCTGGAAACGCGACTCTCATCCCTGTTGACGATTATATGGAGTGGTTTGGTGAGATCGATCCAGCAAAGCAGCTAGAGGTGACGGAAAGGTGGGGTCCGCCTCCAGGAGAGATCATGGTCTACGAGAACGATACTGGAAAGTACTTCGTGATCCCCAAGCTCAGTTTTGGAAATATCATCCTTGCCCCCCAGCCGACGAGGGGGTGGCTCCAGAACAACACCGTGCTGTATCACAGAAAGGATATCCCGCCGCATCACCAGTACATCGCCTTCTACCTCTGGCTCAGGAAGGGTTTCGATGCTGACTTCATCGTCCACCTAGGAAAGCACGGAACCCAGGAATGGACACCAGGGAAGGAAAGCGGAATATCAAGCGACGAATGCTGGCCCGGGATACTGATCCAGGATCTTCCAGTGATCTACCCATACATCGTCGACAACATCGCCGAGGGCTCTCAGGCCAAAAGGAGGGGCGATGCCGTGATGATAACTCATCTGACGCCGCCCATAGTGGCCTCTGGCCTTTACGGCAACTTCACCAACCTGGCGGAGACCGCCTTCAACTACAACAACGTCGAGAACGCCACTGTGAAAGCGCTCTACAAAGAGGACATCATCGCCCAGTGCGAGGAGATGCACCTCGACGAGGATTTGGGTGTAAACCTGAGCGAGCTCTCATCCGATCCAGAGGCCTTCGACGATTTCATTGACGAGCTGGAGCACTACCTCTACGATCTGAAGACGGAGTTCATGCCCTACGGCCTTCACACGTTCAGCTGGCCGATGGAGGGATTAGCCCTGGTGGAGATGGTAGAATCGATGCTTGGAGAGGACTACAAGAGAGAGGTCGCCTTGATGATATCCTACGAGGATTATCCGAACCCATCGAGGCTGGATAAGGAACGAGAGCTGGATAACTGTTCTCAAGACCTTTTGGGCATAGTCCTGCACAACGGCACAAAGCCTGATCTCGCCCAGGTGAAGATATTCTCCAACCTCACAGGCGCGGGCGATGAGGTTGTGCCATCGGAGAACCTGACAACGCTTCTGGAGCTAGGCCTCTCTTATTCTGAAGGGCTCAATGCCTGTGCCGAGGAGATGCCTCGATTCATAGCAGCTTCCGAGTCCCAGTACACGCCGCCTTCGCCAGCAGACGATCCGATAAGAGATCCAAACGTCCTCCCAACCGGCAGGAACTTCCATTCGATAAGCCCCCGAATGGTCCCGACGTCTGCGGCCTGGGGGGCAGGCCAGTCCCTCGCAGAGATGCTGATAGAGAAGTATCGGGAGGACAACAACGGAACCTACCCACAGAAGATGGCGATCATCCTCTGGGCCTGGGCTATGACAGATCATGGAATCGTTGAGTCGGAGATCCTTCACATGATCGGAGCAGAGCCAGTCTGGGACACTTATGGCGGTGTCTCTGATGTGGAGCTGGTGCCCCTTGAGGAGCTCGGAAGGCCCAGGATAGACGTGCTCGTCATCCCTTCAGGGCTCGATAGAGACCTCTTCCCTGAGAAGCTTAAGCTCATCGACAAGGCGATAAGGTTGGCTGCAAACGACACCGATACCACCTATCCCAACTACGTCAGGCAAAACGCTCAGGAGATCAATGAGTCGCTGATTGCGACAGGGAACTACACCGAAGGGGATGCAGAGTACCTTTCCGCCTCCAGGATATTCCTAGAGGCTGCGGGAACCTACGGGCCAAACCTGGACAGCGCAGTTTCCGCAAGCGACACCTGGGAAGACGACGAAACGCTTGGCAACCTTTTCATCGACAGGATGTCCTACATATACGGAGATGATATCTGGGGAAGCGAGAGATCCTCGGGAGAGGTCTTCGACACCGATGTGCAAAGAGAGGTCTACGAGCTGAACCTGGCAGATGTCGATGCAGTCTCTCAACACACCAACTCCAACCTCTACGGCTTCATCGATAACGACGACGTCTTCCAGTACGTGGGAGGCCTTGGCATGGCCGTGAGAACCGTCACCGGAGAGACACCTCCTATGTACGTAACTGACGCTAGAGATCCAAACCATCAGTCGGTTGATTCTCTGCATGATGTCTTCCACAAAGAGCTTAGGACACGGTACTACAACCCCAAGTGGATCGAGGGGATGATGTCTCAGGGCTACTCCGGAGCAAGGGAGATGGACCGGTTCGTCGAGTATCTCTGGGGCTGGGAGACCACGGTCCCGGATCTGGTCTCCGAAAACACTTGGAACGAGGTCCATGACGTATACGTGAACGACAAGTACGAGATGGGGCTTCAGGAGTTCTTCGACCAGAACAACCCTTACGCCTTCCAGGTGATCTCCGCAAGGATGCTGGAGACCTCCAGGAAGGAGAGGTGGTATCCTCCCGAAGAGGTGAAGCGGGAGCTTGCAGAGAGGTTTGAAGAGTCAGAGATGGAGTACGGCGTCACATGTTGTCATCACACCTGCGGAAATTTGCTTCTCAGAGAGTACATGAATGGCGTGCTGAGCGGCGTTGAGCCCGAGAGGTCAAGCAGCTCTGGCAAGGGCGCTGTGTCCAGCGAACACGCCCGCACCAGGGATTCCGGCGCCTCCAACCAGACGAGTTCCTCTGGGGTGGGAATGACAAGTGCAGAAAAGCCAGTCGAATCCGAGTCCATCCAGGGCGAGGTTTCAGGATTCGTTATGGAAGACTCGTTGGAGAAGAGCAGCATGCCTTCCGTATCAGGAGCTCCTCTGATCGGCGTCATCCTCGTCCTCTTCATCCTTCTGGTCATAGGGGTGGGGTTCAAAAGGGAAAGGTAGCAGAGGCGACGCTAGAGCATTAATCCGCCTCTCCCTATGCAGAGGGAAGCATAGGGTCAGAGATCGGAGGGCTCCGCCACTCCGAAATTTCTTACGCAATATCGTTCGCAACTCTTAAATAACATAAATTTGCTCAAACTCAAACCTACTTGTCTGGTGATGATATGCCCTGGAGGATCACAGATCAATCATTGATGCCCTTGTTGCTGTTGGCGGCTCTCTTGATCGGTGCGCCATTCGCCTCGCTGGCTGAGATGGACGGCTCTTCGGAGGAAAGCCCGGATACAAATTCGACCATAGTTCAAGAAGATGTGGGGATCGTGAACTACTCTGAGAACGGATCGGAGCCATCTCCTTATTTGTTAGGGGTTCTCAATTTCAACAAAAGCAAAAAATTATTATTCGTCTTGGGGACCGATTTTAATGAGATCTCTCTTAAGAAGGCAGCATCCCATCCCTCGATAGCTTCAGAGTTGAACGTTACCATATTCACCAGGAACGACACCCTGCCCGATGAAATGAGTTTCTCGGACTATGCGGTCGTCTTCATGGAGTCGCAGGATGAGGCCGTAGTGAATGGATGGAATGCTAGCATAAATGATTCCAAGCTCATTGGAGTCAGGTTCATAGGATACAACCTCTCCTCAAACATCACCGCCCCCAACGTCGACCTTTCCTCGGCCAACTACACCGATATCGAGAGGTACTGGGTGCAGGGCGGAGACGGCAACATGGAGAATATGCTCAGGTTCGTGGGTCAGAAGTTCTGCGGTTCGTGGGCAGACGAAACCGTTTCTGAACCTCTGCTCCTGCGCTCGAAGATCGGCATAACATACATCACCAACTCGCAAACCAACATCTACTATCTAAACAAGGTCCTCTCAGAACGGGGCGTTATCAAAGATCTCTTCAACGTCACTGTGATGGACGGAATGGATGGCGAGGAGGTTGCAGCTAAGCTTTCGAACTTATCCGATCAGGATGTCGTCATACTGCACATGATAGGATACATCGAGCTCTCAAAGTTCAAGGATATCCTCCTAAATGCCAAGGCCGCTGGCACACAGATCGGACTTAACTCAACGAGCGATGCGTATGGAATTAGCACAATCGACCTGAGCGGTCCGCCTTATAATGAGATAAATAACTACATTTACAGAGATGGATATGCCAATATGGAGAACTTTCTTCGCTTCATAGGGGCAAAAAATGAGGATGTCTACATCGAATATAAACTAGCCGCAGCCCCGTCAATTCCCGATCATGGGATCTACCATCCAGATGCGTTTCCTAGGATCTTCAAGGACAGCGCCGAGTATCTTGAGTGGTATGCAGATAATGGGTATGATGAGACCGCACCTACGATCGGCATAATAGCTACCAATAATATTGTTAAGGATCCTCTCTTTGCCACCGCCGACGATGTTATAATCAGGAACCTTGAATCCAAAGGATGTAATGTCATCTACACCACCTACAAGGTTTGCGCAGATGATGTTGACTATTTCACAAGAAATGGAAAAGTACTGGTGGATTGCATAATCTCTTTGAAGGGTTTCGGCCTCAATTATGGGGATCAGGAAAAAGGTGTGGAATATTTAAAGAAGTACGACGTTCCCGTGCTAAAAGCGGTCCAAGATCCTTCCCAAACGCCTTCGCAGTTCAATGAGAGCGCCAGGGGATTGGGAATGATTATGATCTCCTTTCAGGTTATACAGCCTGAGATCGATGGATGTACCGATTATATATGGGTTTCAGGTTATGTCAAAGATCCAGCTACTGAGCAGGACTACTACGAACCCCTAATGCCGCAGGTGAATTGGCTATGCGACAGGGCGATCTCCTGGGCAAACCTCGGAAGATGCAATAATGCCGACAAAAAGGTCAGCATCATATATTACAACCACGAAGGCGGCAAGAACGATATCGGCGCAAGCTATCTGGACATCTCCTCCAGCTTCACGCTGCTTCTCGAACGGATGCGAACAGATGGCTATGATATCGGAAACGGCTCAATTCCAAACGGCAGCGAGCTCATAGACCTCTTCATAGAGAGCAGGAATGTGGGCACCTGGGCGCCCGGCGAGCTTGAAAAGGTTGTAAACTCGGGCAATGTCACACTCGTCTCTGTTGACGATTATTTATTCTGGTACAACACATTGCCAAATAGCACCCGTTCAGATGTCGAGGCAACGTGGGGCAAAGCTCCCGGCGACATCATGGTGTACGAAGGAAGCTTTGTGATCCCCACGGTGCAGTTCGGAAAGGTCAATTTCATACCTCAGCCGAGCAAAGCCTGGCTCTCTGACGAATCGCTCATTTATCACAACAAGTCTATACCTCCAACACACCAGTATCTTGCAACATATTTCTGGATCAACAACGTCTATGATGCAGATGCCATAATCCACTTCGGCACCCATGGAACACAGGAATGGTTCCCAGGAAAGGAGGTGGGTCTGAGCAGGTACGACTATTCAGCCATCTTGGTGAACGATACGCCAGTGATATATCCCTACATAATGGACAATGTGGGCGAGGGCACCCAGGCCAAACGCCGCGGCAACGCTGTGATCATAGACCACCTGACGCCGCCGATAATAGAGGCGGGGATCTATGGAGACCTGGCAGCGATGCACGAGAAGATTCACAATTACGGAGATGCCAAGGTTGCCAACGATTCCGCGATGATGGCCCTATATCGCAACAGCATCATCGGGCTTTACGAGAATCTCTCGATGGAAAACGACCTTGGCGTAACTCCAGACGAGCTCAGGGCGTTGCAGGATGATGAATTTGGAAATTTCATTGGGAACAATGTCCATAACTATCTGCACAAACTTCAGTCCACGCTAATGCCCTATGGCGTCCACATCTTCGGCCTCGGTCCAAAGGATGAAAAACTGGTCAGTATGGTCAAATCAATGCTTCGAAGCGATTTCGTCTACCACATCTACGATGCAATCCCTCAGGATGACGGAGATGAGGAAGATTGGAGAGATGCCGCGAATGCTTATGCAATCGAGCTCTTGAACGCAACGCTGCTAGATGGAAAGAACGTGTCCGCCGCCCAGCTCGATGTTCTCAACCTAACGAATGCCGATGAAAACATAACTGCCGATCTCCATCTGGCACTTGAATATTCCAATCAACTGGGCCAGACGACGCGTGAGATTGACCAGACAATGCGTGCCCTCGATGCAGAATATATCGAACCGGGACCTGGAAACGATCCCATACGCAATCCCGAGGCGCTGCCGACCGGCAGGAACTTCTATAGCTTCGACCAGAGAAAGTTCCCTGATGAGGAAACCACAATCATGGGAGAAATCCTCGCAAACCAGCTGATAGAGGATTATATCAATAACAATAACGGCACATATCCGGAAAAAGTGTCTTATACCCTCTGGGCCATGGAGACGATGCGCCATCACGGGCTGATGGAAGCTCAAATACATGCACTGCTTGGCGCAAAACCCATACGAAGCAATGGAGTGATCACCGACTTTGAAGTCGTCCCGCAGGAAGAGATGAACCACCCAAGGATAGACGTGATAATTCAATCTTCCGGACTGTACAGGGATACGTTCCCGTACCAGCTTGAGCTGATCGATAAGGCTATCCGAACGGCAGCGGAGCTCAACGAGACCAATGAGACGAACTACGTCAGATGGAACTCGATGAAGATGGAACATGCTCTCATTGCCAGCGGTTACAATAATAGCACAGCACATTATATATCTAGATCGAGGATATTCAGCGAAGCACCTGGAGCTTATGGAAATGGAATGCCTGAAGCAATAGCTGCAAGCGATACGTGGGATAACGAATCCAAACTCGCTGACCTATTTATATCCCGAACGTCTCACATCTACGGAAAGGATATGTGGGGCGATTGCTACGAAGACGTTTTCACGATGAACCTGATGGATGTGGATGCGGCCATACATAGCGACTCTACAAACCTATTCGGGATTATCGATGGCGATGACTATTACGGTTACCTTGGAGGGATCGAGCTTGCAGTACGGTCATTGACGGGGAAGGAACCAGCGATGTACATAGCCAGCTTGGAGAGCGTTGACAATCCCCAGATCATAACGCTCAACGAGGCCTTCAGAACTGAGCTGAGGTCGAGATACTTCAATCCAAGATGGATAACGGGGATGATGGAATGTGACTATGCTGGTGCAAGACAGTTCATGAAATTCGCCGAGTACATGTGGGGGTGGGAAGTGACGACGCCGGACATGGTCACAGACTCGGACTGGGATGAGATCTACGACATCTACGTCAACGACAAGTACGATCTCGGCCTGGATGAGTTTCTCAAAACCGAGAATCCCTATCAATACCAGTCCATCACAGCGCGAATGATAGAGGCCGCGAGGAAGGAACACTGGGGTGCGTCCGATGAGGTGCTCAAGAGCCTTGCGGAGGAATACACCGAGTCCGTGGCCGAGAATGACGTGACCTGCTGCCATCACACCTGCGGCAATCTGCTGCTAAAAGAATACATGAAGGGGATAATATCTGGCACGGAGCCTGAGAAGTCCAACCCAAGCAGCAGGAGCGGGAGTGGGTCCAGCAGCCACCCCTACGTTCAAGGCAAGACCACGTTTGGCACCTCCAACCAGACCCAGTTGGCCAGCGTAGGGACCTCGATCCCTGAAGATCCGGATCCAGTTGAGGAGAAGACCGAGTCGACGAGCGAAGACGTGAGTGGGTTTGTGATGGAGAATGCAAAGGAGAATGGCAGCATGCCATCAATATCGGGGGCTCCTCTTATCGGCATCGCCCTCGTGCTATTCATCCTTGTGGTCATAGGGGTGGGGTTCAAGAGGAGGTAGAGAATGTCTCCTTCCAAAGCCCATTTCCCCTAACACCTCTTTTTTGAATACCACCCTTTCACTGCGGCCCGACCACCTATCGCAGGGGCCTTCTCACTAGCTCACATAGGATTATGCAAGTCGAGACTAATCAGCAAGCCCCGGCCGCATAATTCAGCAAAGGGCCAACGCATAGGGTCGCCCCTTCGATCGATCCACTACAGTATCCCGCTTAGCATCTGGGTTGGATCCATCAGCCCCAGCCTCTTCCATATGATGTAGATCCCAATGAACGTCCCAATCGTCGAGCCGATGTTGGCAAGGGCTGCCACCAGGATCACTCGGAAGAGCCGGTTTCCCCTCATCTCCTGGAAGGTCTCGCACTGGGCAAGGCGCTTCATATCGGCGACGGTCGGCGTCCTCTTCCAGGCCTCCACCATGCCTGCAAACCAGCCTGCAGCAACCATGGGATTGATGGAGGTGAGCCATGCCACCATGAAAGCGGTCAGCACGGAGAGGGGATGGCCGCGGGCGATTATGACGCCGAGCGCGGCGAGGAATCCGTTTACGAGGAACCAGATGGCGAAGGCGAGAATCAGGTTCTGCTTGGAGACCCCTGATAGGAGAACAAGGCCGATTGTCCCAAAGATCAGCAGCATCACAAGCGCCCCGAAGACCCTTGCAGCCGTGATCCTGCTCTTCTTCTTCTCCCGCAGGGCCTCGAGCTCCGGGATCTCGTCGGGATGGGCCAGATGTCTCGTAATACCCTCTCTATGGCCTGCGCCGACCACGGCAAGCACGCTTCCCTGGGATGAGAGCCCTATCAGGTTCCGGGCGATGTAGGCGTCCCTCTCGTCGACGAGGACCCCTGCTGCCCTTGGAGATATCTTTCGAAACTCGGCGATGATCTGGGAGACGACGTCCTCTTCTGTCACCTTGTCGATCTCGATCTGATCGTCCCCCCACCCAAACGCTGCCGGAATCAGGCCGAAAGCCAGCTTGAGCTTCTCCACGATGCCCATGGAGGACCAGAACCGCTGAATGGTGATCCCTATATCGCGATCCACCAAGGCTATCCTGAGGCCCAATCTGCGGCTGGTCTCGATCGCTGCGAGCATCTCCGCCCCGGGCTTGACCCCCATCTCTGTGCCTATCCTCTTCTGGATATAGGCGAGCAGCCACTGGACGAGCAACGTGTAGATTTTGCCGCCGCTCAAGAGCTCGCTGATCTTGATCTCCTCAGCATCCTCTTGCCCGGTGAGGGCCTTGTACCTCCCAGGACAGAGCTCGACTGCCACAATGTCCGGCCGCATCTCCTCGATCGCCCTCGTGACCTCGGCGACGCTCTTCTCGGATACGTGGGCAGTGCCCACTATCGCTATCCTGTTCACTCCATCATTCGTAGGCCTTGCCTGGATCTCCTCCAGGCCAACTAAATCGTCCTGCATCAGGTGCCTCTCTCCGAGCAAAGCTCGATGGCCCTGACCAGGTCCTCCCTGGATATAATCCCAACCAATCGATTGTCCTTCAGCACGGGAAGCCTTCTGATGCTCTGGGCGGTCATCTTCTTCATGGCCGCCGAGGCCTCATCCTCTGGCCCGATTACATATATCGTTCTCGTCATAACCTGCTCCACTGTTGTAGATTCCCGTTGATCTTCGGGCACGCGCAACAGGTCGGTAATGGTCACGATGCCTGTGAGGACCGAGCCATCCACAACCGGGTAGCCCCGGTGTTTCTCTTGAAACATTATTTCCATCAGCTGGCGAAGCGTCATCTCGGAGCCCACCGTTCTGGGATCAAAGGACATGATATTCTTAACGCGTATCCCCTCCAGGCTGACGTCGATCGTGGTTACCCTCTCCTCCTCAGAGGCTCCCATGTATATGAAGAGGCCCACTATGAGGACGAGGATGTTCAGCGAGAATAGGCCCAACATGGTCATCATGAGGGCGAAGATCTTTCCAATGGCAGCTGCCCTCCTCGTTGCGGTTACATAGGGCATCCATGTGGCAAACCATGCCCGAAGGACGCGACCCCCGTCCATGGGAAAGGCTGGCAAGAGGTTGAATCCCATCAGTATGAGGTTGATCACTCCCAAGGTCCAAAGAAATATGGAGAAGGGATGCTCTTCCCCCATGAGGGGGGCGATCTGCGTGTAGAGTACGATGAGGATCAAGCCCAGGAGCCCGCTGACGAGGGGGCCAGCGACTGCCATCTGCAGCTCCATGCGCGGGTCGCGCGGGATCTCCTCCATGGAGGCGACACCGCCGAAGAGGTAGAGGGTGATGCTGCGGATGGCAATGCCGTACCGCCTGGCGATGAAGGAGTGCCCCAGCTCGTGGAGGCCCACGCAGGCGAAGAGAAGTATGGCGAAGGCGAGCGAGTAGATCCACTTGGTGGGCTCGGGGACTGCCCCGAACCCATAGAGCTTGCCGAAGACGGGCTCGCTCACCTGCCCGAATATGTAAGCCACCCAGGGTATTATGAGCAAGAAGGTCAGGTGGAGGCGAACGGGTATGCCCGCGATCCTCCCGATCTGGAAGGCGAAGTTCATGCCCAGGGATTGTCGGGGCAATTAATAGCTTTTATCACGAAACCGCCCCCACTATCGCATTGCATTTCACGATCCACCCACTCATCCGCTCCTCGGCTCTCCGCCATTCGACCTGCCCTTGCTACCCATGATGAAGGCAAAGTCCCCGGTCCTATTGGTGTCCACGCCGTTTGGATAGCGCGAATAGGTGAACGATGTCGCGTCCTCATCGCTCAGCCGATGTGTCCTGTCTACCTCCGCCCCGGAGGAGTCGAGGAGGATCACGGTTCCGTTATAGTCCATGGTCCATGTCGGGACACAAGTGGCGATGTAGTACCCATTCGATGCGATGACATTACCCTCGGGCAAGGGAATCGTTCCCTGCCAGGGCCCTTCCATTATGACCACAGCCCATCCACCGATGCTCACATTCTCCTGGCCGTTGTTGTAGAGCTCCACCCACTTCTCCCCATCTCCGGGGGGGTTGAGTTCCACCTCGTTGATCACAACAGCGGCAGTGCCCAAGCCCGCCGCTGCCAACAGGAAGAGGACGACAAAGCCCTCTGAATAGATAGATCTCATGGTAATCAGCCTCTCGTATGATGCTTAACCTTGCCTCCCAAGCGTATTGGGATTGCCCATCGTGGCCATCATATAGCCCCAGTCGCCGGAGTTTTCGGTATCCCTGCCATCTGGGTACCTGCCCCATGTGAGGTCATTTCCGAGTAGGTCGCTCCGCGAGGGGGTCTCGTCCACCTTATTGCCATCTGAGTCGTAGAGTACGGCGAATCCGCTCTCCAGATGCGGCCATGTGCGCTCTCCGTGCATCACCAGGTACCCGTGTCCGCTAATGGTTGTGCCCGTGGGAATGGTCCTTGGGCCAAGCCAGCTGCCGTCGGTTATGGTCACCGTCCAACCGCTTACATCTGCAGGCATGTCATCTGTGTTGTAGAGCTCTACCCACATCGTGGTGTTATCTCGAGGATTCATCTCCATCTCGTTGATGACTACGTCGGCCAGGCCAGGGCAGGCCAGCACCCCCAATCCAATGATCAGGGCCAGATCGATAGATCTCATGATCTCATCTCCGTTAGGTATAAGGGATCTCCTGACCTCTCTTTCTCCCGATATATGAATATATCATCGAGTCAGTTCCTGGGTAGTGCATCTTTTGCTGGTTGGTATTTAGCGCAAATGGTCTCAGCACAGCCATTGGTCTTCGGTTAAGACCGCCTCTGATTGAATTGGGTTTACAGACTTAATCGCAACATTGGTTCTCGACGTGGGAAATGAGTCAAGTGAAGTCGTTTTCCTCAAAACGACCCTACTACTATGAATCTCAAATTGTAAAATTCATAGTGTCATATATTTACATAATTCCCTTAACCGATGACCAATGAGCTGCAGTCAAGACTATCGTGCAATGCTGAGATCTCCGATTTCCTGGATCGAAAGCATTAAACCTTTTTACTGCAGCCTTCAGGATCGGACCAAATTCCATGAAAATCTCGCGAATTCTCGCTCATCCCAAGTCTGGAAGCTTCAACCATGCTTTCGCTGAGGCGGCCAGGGAAACCCTGAAAAGCTGCGGCCACCGAGTCGCCTTCTATGACCTTTACGGGAAACGATTTGATCCCAGATGTTTCAAGAGCGATCGCCCGCCGCGCCGAGCGGCAGGCGGTGCGTTTGTTAAAATGGAAACAAACCAATAGCGTAGTGTTGCGAGAGCGGTGCGAGAAAAGAGCGATGAGTCCACATCCAAGGAGAAATCCGCGCCAGGGCTTCGGAGGATCAATTTCAATTCGTCAGGAGATGTTGTACATATGACCTCATTAAAATTAAAAAAGGCTCTTTTGGTGGTTGACGTCCAAAATGATTTTTGTCCCGGTGGCGCTTTGGGCATTCACGATGGTCACAAGATCATCCCTATTCTTAACAAGTACATTAAGTTTTTTAATAAGGAAAATTTTCAAATTTTTGTGACGAGGGATTGGCATCCCAAAGTCACTAAACATTTTAAACAATTTGGCGGGGTATGGCCCGAGCATTGTGTCGAGGGGAGTCCAGGAGCTCAGTTTCATCCTGACCTTGTGTTTCCGAAAGAAGGCTTGGTGATGTCCAAGGGCATGGATCCAGAAAAAGACAGCTATTCGGCCTTCCAAGCTACAGATTTAAGCGGAACGGTATTAGCGAATTTATTGAAAAATTCTGGAGTTACGGAGATCTATATCGGCGGGCTAGCTACGGATTATTGCGTTAAATATTCCGCGTTGGATGCACTTAAAGAAGGCCTGAAAGTCTTTATATTGACCGATGCCATCGCCGGCGTGAACTTGCAACCAGAGGATTCTAGTATCGCTTTGGATGAGATGGTTAGCCGTGGCGCTAAAGACACAATCTTCGAAAAGGTAATGATGGTTTCATCACAACAATACTCGCCGACAATGACTACGGATTACAGCCAGATTTCAGATACGGCCCGTGCGGTGGATGCAGAGGTACTGCCCAGGATGGCGTCTTACATCCGGCGTATATCGCCGCAGATCGCCGCCATGAGCACCGACGAGGTATTTGTGATCGCCGATTACGGCGCCGCAGACGGCGTGAATTCGAGCGAGTTGTTTGAAGCAGTCATCCGCCAGATTCATGGAGTGAATCCCACGCTGACCATTAAATTAGTCTATATTGATCTGGCGGATCCGGCGAATTTCGAGACGTTCTGGGCAACCTCGGCATTAGCGAAATTAAAGCACGTAGAGGCCCAATACATCCAGCGGTCTTTTTATGAACCATTTCCTGAGATAACAGGCAAACTCTGGATCGGTTTTTCCTCCACTGCGCTGCACTGGCTGAATGCCAAAACGGTTGGACCTGATTATTTTCAGCATCCTCTCTGTATACAGCCCAACCAGTTGCCTGATTCGGAACGTAGAAAATTTGCGGAAAAATGGAAAGTGGATTGGCGGTCGTTTCTGCATGAATGCTCGACGTCGCTGGTTAAGGGGGGAGCTTTGTTCTTTGCCAACCTTGCCAATCTGGGGGACGACCGATGGCCGGCGTCGCCGGGATATAACAACCTCAGGGACATTTGCCAAGAGTTATGTGGGGAGAAAAAGCTTTCCGAAGCAGAGCTAAACGCTATTTTCATACCTGATTACTTTGCCACACCCCATGAAATGTCAAGTTTGATGGATGAAGATGACCTTAGGTGGTGTTTTGCCGTCAACGCCTGTGATCCCTTGATCGTCCCATGCGCCTATTTTACCAAGGCGCAGGATAAGCTGGACGACCCACAGGAACGGTCCACGCTTGCCGCTACCCTGGCCCATGTAGTCAGGGCCTGGAGTGAATCGTCGATGCGAATCGGACTTCACGCAGACAACAAAGACCTGATCGAAGACATTTATCGACGGCTGCGGGACAAGTTCTATGAAAAACCCGAGGGCTTGCCTTATCAATATAGCCTGCTCGAACTGATAAAAAAGACATGAGGAGAAAGGTTGAAATTTGATTGACCTTTCCCATTTTTATATACCTTGACATTGTCATATATTACTACCATCATTATAAATCGCTTTCGGGTAGATATTTCTTCGATGATGCGACTCTTGGTCGTGATTTTGAAATAGGTTGGAGTTTCCATAATCCGTCTGCAGCTTGCGATCTCATAAAAAGTCATTACGAGGGATTCTCTGGGAGAATCGATATCCATTGATGCCGTATTCCAAGGCAGACCCAAATTCCAACCCATAACGAATTCACGACCGCCGAATTGACCATCTCGATATTACCAGCCAGATGAGGAGCCTCCTCCAATCAGGCAGACGATTTGTGTTGAGGTCTATACATACAAAAAATATTAATACTTATCACCACAAGGTTTATCGATGAACGCGGAGCTAGTTTCGCGAGGAGGCGCAAATGAAGAGAATTGCTCTGACCATGATGCTGATCATGGCCATGGGCCTGGTGTCCCAGGGATATCCCCTGGTTGGGGGAAACGGTGTCGTCAACTGCACCGTCTTTGGGGCATTCAAGAGCATATTGCCGCTCGATCATGAGAACAAGAACGTGATCATGAACGTGGATATGGGGCTTGTGGGACTCGATGGCAATCCCGTCCTTGCCAATTACACCATGGTGGATGGGAACGACCGGATATACGGGGCGATAAGGGGCTACTGCCGCGACGTCCAGCCGGGCAGGCGTATCCTTGGATTCGTGGTGCCCCGGGAGGCGGTGATCAAGACGGTCCGCGTGGAACCCGTCGAGGGGGCCCCCTTCACGATCGAGTGGCCGGATCTGCCGGAGGCCAACGATGGAGATGTCTACCTGCGTTACTACGGAGCTGTGGAGAAGGGATTCCAGGTAGAGAAGGGATCGGTGACCTTGGATGTTGGACTGACCAACAACCTTTCCTATCCCCTGCCGATCTCTCCGGAGAACTTCTCCCTCGAGGATCAGTGGGGTTGGAGGTATGTCGAAGCCACGGGATTCTCGCCTCATGTGCTAGGTCCAAACGAGAGCGGTCGTGAGTGGATTACCTTTGATCCGATATCCCCCTTGAGCAGGCCCGCCCGGCTTGAGTTCCGTTGCGCAACGGATAGGTCACTTTGGATCCAGATAGGCGATACCGTCGATATGGTCGATGCCATCTCCGAATCATCGCGGTCGGGATGCTCCATCTGTGATGCTGCCGAGCCGGTCGATCCTAACTCCCCAAAGGGGCGAGTTGCCGCAACAAGGGAGCGCCTGGCCATGGTCAAGGGAAACATCAGCTGACCTTCCATGGACTCCTTCCTCCTCGCCCGGCTGACCGAATGGCTTGATGGGTACATCAAGGGCTTCTATAGGGAGGATGGCCCGCTCCAGTCGAACATACTGCTCAAGGAGGATCACATCCATCGCGTAAGGGAGAACATGGCAACCCTTGCGGGCGACCTTGGCCTCGGCATGCCGGAGACTGCCTTGGGGGAGGCTGTCGCCCTCCTCCATGATGTTGGCCGCTTCCCCCAGATCGAGGCCTATGGCACCTATAACGATGCCGCATCTGTGGACCATGCGATCCTCGGGGTTCTGATCATTCGTCGCGAGGGGCTGCTCTCGTCGCTTCCAAAGGATGAGCGAAGGAGGATCTGCCAAGCAATTGCCCTACACAATAAGTACTCCCTTCCACCGCGTTTTGCAAAGAAAAGGCTCAACAGGATGATTCGGGATGCGGACAAGCTCGACATACTGAGGATCGTATCCGCCCATCATGTTGGGGACGGTCAGAACCCTGCACTGGACCTTGGACTGCCCCATCTTCCGGGGTATACCCCCAAACTGTTGCAGGACGTTATCGAGGGCAAGATGGCCCTTATGGTGGATGTAGCCTCCGTAAACGACCTCAAGCTGCTCTATTTGAGCTGGATATGGGATATCAACTATCCCTCGACCATCGCGCGAATCGAAAAGGAGGGATATATGGAGACCATCATGGGGGAGCTTCCGATCACGGCAAAGATCGATTGCCTCCGTCATACCGTGCGCATGCGTTTGTCCTCATCGAGCCTCTCCCCCTGACCCTTACGACACGTTCATGATCCAGGCGGGCTCATGCACAAAGGATGAATATACGATATTTAGCGGAGTTTTTTCATGCGAAACCGTCTTTAGGGGAAATGCGGAATAGACCTTTGAAGGGTGGGTTATGTCGTACGCTCGAATAGCATCAAACGCCTCGTTCGTCCTTTCGATCCTCATGCTCTCGGCAAGCGGCCTGGTTTACGTCCAGCCGGACGAGAGCATCCAGCAGGCAGTAGACCTGGCCTCCCCCGGGGAGGTCGTGCAGATCATGGCCGGCACTTACGAAGAGTGGATCACTTTGAACAAGTCGATAGTGCTTCGGGGGTCAAATGAGGGAGCAATGCCCATAATCGATGCGCAGGGCGGGGATATTGCCCTCTCGATCCTGGCCGATGGTGTGGAGGTACGCGGCCTTACAATCGCCAATGCACAGGTTGCGGGAATCGCGATCTATTCAAGCGGTGTTGTGATCGGGGGAAACGAGGTCGTAGATTGCGCTGAGGGGATCTCTATCCAAGGTGGGGATAACATGATCGAGAGGAACGTGGTTCGCGAAAACAGCCATGGAATTGTCCTCCACAACTCGGAGAACAACACCGTTCTTGCTAACGACCTCATCGAGAACCGAGCCCAACTTGGGGGCGATTGCGGGATAGTGCTTCGCAGGTCAAACAACAACAGCATCTGGAAGAACAACATTTCATCGAGCGGTAACTGTGCCATATCGCTCGTATCGAGCGAGAAGAACTCCATTTTAGGCAACAACGTCAGCGGCAATGCCTGGTATGGGATCTACCTGACGGAGATGAGCAACGAAAACGATATCAGAGAGAACGCGGTTGCGGAGAACGGAAGGGGCGGGATATGCCTGGAGGACTCTAGGGAGAATGTCGTGCAGTCCAACATCGTTCGCGCAAACGGCAAGGGCATCATCCTCACATACGACAGCTATCGAAATACGCTGCGCAATAACACTGTCGAGGAGAACGGCCGGGGGATCCACCTTGCCTTTCACAGCAACGACAACCTGATCGAGGGAAACGCGATCTTGCAGAACGAGTATGGCATATACCTGACCTTCTCCACGGCCCGCAATCTCATCGTAGGAAACCGGCTTGTGGAGAATGGCTACAACGCCTATGACGAGGGGATCAGGAACCGCTGGGACGACGGGACAATTGGCAACTACTACAGCGACCTCGAGACGGTCTACAACATACCGGGAAGCGAGAGCGTCGACCGACATCCACAGAGGGCATAAAGCCTTGTTCAAGGCATTGTTAAAATCCCTGTCCACACGATCCTGCCTAGCATGCTCCTGTGCTACTCGTGGCGATCTCGCCCTACGAGATGGCAGGCTCGATTCCGCCTATCGCTTCTACGACAGGGCGATTTGCGCCTCGCCTAACGCAAAGGCCTGGAGGCGAATGGGGGTTTTGATGGGCATTTGCGGGCAGTATCCCAAGGCCATCAAATGTCTAAGAAAGGCTGCCTCCCTCGGCGATTTCGAGGCAAAAAGGCTTATGGGATACAACCTATTTCGGCTGAGACGCTTCGAGGAGGCGCTCGCCTGCTTCGAAGCGCTCATACAGAACAACCCCGAGGATGGGCTCGCGTGGTACTGGCGCGGATTGACGCTTATGGAGGTGGGAAGGAGAGCGGAGGCGGAGGAATCGTTGAACCGGTCCTGCAGGGATTAGGACCTCGATCGGGCAGGTGCGGAAATGCTTATCAGCATATCGCATAAATATACATGTATGAGGACGATCTGGTATATTGTTCTGGCCGTGTTTATAGTGGGAACCGGCTCATGCCAGCTTCCAAACCTGGTTGGGAACTGGACTTCAGCACCGCATGTATATTTCAGCGCAGAAGGGCTCGTCGAGCCGACTGGGGACTATGGCATCAACATGACAATCGTAGATCAAAGCGATCGGCACTTCATGGGTTACATATCATACTGGCTCCCCAATGGGACCGAGGTGACGGAGGGCCTTGCCGGAGCTATCGGATTTGACAATACGACGATCTACATCGCCGAGTTCGACCGCGGCTACGATCTTGGACGGATGCTATCCAACGATGAGATGGAGCTTGTCTATATCGAAGACGGGAAAGATGGGATGGCGGAGGTCGATATGTTGATCAGGATAAGGGATTAGGAGGCACTCCTAATTGTGGCATGCCAATCATTGCGCCGGGGCGTCAGCCCCCTCGGATGATGGATTTCCCACCCTTACATATTTTCTATCCTCACCACCTCAAGCTGCTCCGAGGGCTCGATCCCAAGTATCCTTCCATAGAAGTAAAGCTCCGCCTCTAAAGCCCTCTTGACGTTCTTTCCATCCCTGAAGCCATGCCCCTCCCGGGGAAAGGAGAGATACGAAACCAAAATCCCCCTTGCCTTCATGGCCTCGTAGATCCCGATCGTCTGGTTTGGGGGGACCACATGGTCTTCGAGCCCCTGGAAGAATATGGCAGGGCAGTCGATCCGATCGGCATGGTACAACGGGGAGCGCTCCTTACACATGTCTGAACCCTGGGGGCCTACCAACCATTCATTGTAATGGGACTCGAACTTGTGGGTCTCGCTTGCGATCCCAACGAGGTTGCTGATGCCGTAGTAGATGGCCCCAGCCCTGAAGGAGTCCCGAAAGGCCAGCAGGGATAGAGCCGTATATCCGCCGGCGCTTCCGCCGCGAATAATCAGGCGGCGGGCGTCTGCAAATCCCTCATTTGAGAGGTGGAGCGCTGCTCTCTCGCAGTCTTCCACATCGACTACCCCCCAGAGCCCCTTCAGCCTCTCCCTGTACTCCCTGCCGTAGCCCGTGCTCCCCCCGTAGTTGACGTCGACTGCGGCAAATCCCCGACTCGTCCAGAACTGGATCAGGAGGTTTAGCGTTGTCGAGGCAGCCGATGTCGGGCCGCTGTGACAGATTACGAGAAGGGGCGGCCTCTCTTCCTCAGGCGCGAGATGGTCACGGCTTTTTGGAGGATAGTAGAATGCATATGTAGGCCGCCCCTCGCTTCCCAGAAACTCGAACGCAACCGGGCGGGAGATGTAGCCAGGATCGATCTCTTCCTCCCCCGAACGGCGAAGCATCTTGAAGCCTCCCTCCCCCAGGTGAACGACGGATGTGGCCTCCTTAGGAGATCCGCCTAGAAACGCAGCACCAAACGGACCTGCGCGCACCTGGGAGATCTCGGTGTATGGGCATTCGATTATATCGAGCCCATTCGATCCAAGGAAGGCCAGATGCCAGACCCCACCCCGCGCAAAGGAGCAGATGATTCTCCCATCGGGAAAGATCGCGTAGGTGGATTCACCAAGTGTCCACTGGGGACGGCCGAAGTCAGCCTCCATAGCTGCGAGAGCCTCGTTAGAATGCCCATCCCATCGGTAGAGGTTCCACCAGCCGCTCGAATCGGATACGTTGTAAAGCTCGCCTTCTGGGGACCACTCGGGCTGAAGGACCGACTCCTCTACGCCTCCTGCAACCAGCATCGCCTTTCCGGGAGAGCCTTTTTCATCCAGCGGGGCGGACCAGAGCTTCGTTCCCTCCCATGGCATCAGCGGATGGTTCCAGGAGATCCAGGCCAGACGGTCGCCTTTGGGGCCGATCCGCGGAGAGCTATAGAAGTCCTCTCCCGATTCGAGCGTCCGGAGGCCTCCGGATTCGAGATCGATCGCCACAAGGGAGTTCTTCACCTCCCCCTCGTTGGAGTGATCCTCTAAGATGCAGATGACGCGATTGCGTCGGGCGTCGATCTGCAGGTCGCCATATCGCAACTTTCCTACAGGCGTGATAGGCCTCGTGCGGCCGCCGGGCTCGATCCTGTAGAGCCTCGAATCGGCCAGGTTGGAGAAGACGACCGCCCCCGAAGAGACAGCGTACGCCCCTCCGCCGTACTCATGGACAGCGCTTCTTACGTTGAACCGATTGCTTGAGACCTCCTCAGCCCCTCGTCCGCGGCTTCTTACAAGAACGCATCGTCCGCCTTCTGCAGGCCGTGACTCGATCCAGTAGGTGAACTCGCCATCGATGGCCGTCCCCTGAAGCCGAAGGGAGTGACGGGAGACCATCTCCGCCGTGATTGGCGATCTCCAAGATCCATAGGGGGCAACGGTATGCTCATCCATGGCCTTCACAACCCCGGCCCGAATGTGCTTGTCCAGAATATTTCATATTCCATGCCTATATCTACCGCTATCATGGCCTTCACAACCCCAGCCGGATGTGCTTGACCTCCAGATACTCATCTATCCCGCTCGACGAGAGCTCCCGGCCAAGGCCGCTCTCCTTCCATCCACCGAAGGGGGTATGCAGGTCGACAGGGCTTACGGTGTTCACGCAGACGCTTCCAGCCTCCAGCCTCTCAGCCGCCCGCAGGCCAAAGAGGAGATCTTGTGTGTAGATGTAGGCGGCAAGGCCATAGCGGCTGTCGTTTGCAAAGGAGATCGCCTCATCGATGGAAGCGACGCGCATTATAGGGGCTACCGGTCCGAACGTCTCCTCCTGCATCACCCTCATGCTATGGTCTACATGGTCGAGGACTGTTGGGAGGAAGAAGTAGCCCAACTCGTACTCCTCTCCCTCGGGAGGCCGCCCGCCGCAGAGGATCTCCGCCCCCTTAAGAACGGCGTCTGCGATATGCTCCTTCGTCCTTTCGAGCTGATCTTGCGAGAAGAGGGGGCCCATATCGACGTCGGGCTTCTGGCCGTCTCCCACAACGAGAGCCTTCGCCCCTCTGACTAGAAGGGGGATGAATCGATCCGCCACCTCCTCAGCCACGTATATGCGATTGACGCTGATGCATAGCTGCCCGGCGTTTGCAAATGCCCTTCTCGCGCAGGACAGGGCCGCGCTCTCGATATCGGCATCCGGGCAGACGATGAAAGGAGCGCTTCCCCCAAGCTCCAAAGATAACCGTTTGATCCGAGTTGCCGCGTGCTCCATGATCCATCTGCCAGTCTCGGTCTCTCCGGTCAAGGAGATCTTCCGGGAGATCGGGTTCTCCACGAGCTCTGCCCCTACCACGCTCCCCGGTCCGTGGACCACGTTGAGCACGCCTGGAGGAAGTCCGCCCTCGTGGACGGCAAGGGAGAAAGCCGTGGCCGCAAGGGGAGCCTTGCTCGGGGGCTTGACGACCATCGTGCATCCGGCAGCAAGCGCTGGCCCAACCTTCCAGGAGGTGAGGTCTACCGGGTAGTTCCATGGCGTTATCGCAACCGCAACGCCTATCGGCTCCCTTACGACGAGGCTTCGCCCTTTCTCGGACTGGATCCATTGGCCGAATACCCGTCGCCCCTCCTCGGCGTAGTAATCGAGGACTCTGGCAGCAGCCTCCACCTCCCGGCGTGAATCCTTCAAGGGCTTTCCCACTTCGAGAGTAAGCATCCGAGCAATCTCATCCGCCCTTCTGAGGACATTCTCCGCTCCTGAATGGAGCAATCGGCCCCGCATCTCAGGAGAGCTCTCCTTCCACGCGGGAAGGGCTCTTTGGGCCGCTTCGAGTGCCAGACCCGCGTCCCTCGAATCTCCCACGCTCACCACCCCAACAGGATCCTGGTTTGCAGGATTGCGTATGATCGCCGTTTGGCCGGAGAGCGAATGTACCGATTGGCCGTCTATGAGCATCCTGGATCTATGCATATCCATCTCCATCTCCATCGCATCAAAATACATGCCATCTCCCAGTCCTCTGGGCGCCAATCAGGGACTTGCTATCCTGTCTGTTCAACGGCTGGGCATGATATGGCGTTAGATAGGTCTGTGCATGGATTATAAGTTATGCTTACTCGATACCATCCTTCCGTCTTGGGCACAAAGAGCCCGACTTTCGCTGTGAGGCGGCGAAAGACATATCTCCTCTGGATGCGAGAATGGTAGGCGGCCTGGAGAGGATCCAAAGATGTACGGGGTAAAATCGAAATTTCCAAATCTTCCGGAGGAGATCTCCGGCCTCGGAGAGCTCGCCTACAACCTATGGTGGAGTTGGCACCCGCAGGGAAGGGAGCTCTTCAAGTCGCTCAGTCGCACGGGTTGGTATCTGAGCGGTCACAATCCGGTAAGGATGCTCCACCAGCTGAGCGAAGAGGCCCTCGATGCTGCCTCCAAGGATCCCCACTTTCTAAGGCATTACAAGGCAGTGATGATTCGTTTCCAGAACCAGATGGATCCAAAGACCGGTTGGTTCTGCAACAACGTTGCCGACCCCGGGGTAGGGACGCTGGCCTACTTCTCAGCCGAGTATGGCCTCCATCATGCCCTCCCCTTCTATGCTGGTGGCTTGGGATTTCTCGCAGGCGACTTCCTGAAGGAGTGCAGCGATCTTGGCGTTCCAGTGGTCGGGGTGGGCTTCATGTATCCGCAGGGATACCTCCGCCAGAGGATAACCCCGGATGGATGGCAGGCCGGCGCATGCGAGCTGGTGGACAGGGAGAACGCCCCCATTCGGCGGCTGCTGGACGATAAGGGTGAGCCGGTGGTGGTGAACGTCTCCATCGGAAAGGAGACGGTATATTTGGAGGTGTGGAAGGTCGAGGTGGGCCGCACATCCCTTTACCTGATCGACACATGCACCGAACACAACACTCCTGAGAATAGCTGCGTGACCGATCGCCTCTACGCGGGAGATCCAGAATCTCGATTAAGGCAGGAAATGGTGCTTGGAATTGGTGGGATCAGGGCGCTCAGCACGCTTGGAATCAAGTATTCGGTGCTCCATCTCAACGAGGGCCATCCCGCTTTCGCCGTGCTCGAGAGGGCGCGAGATATGATGGCTGGGGGGCTGTCCGCCAAGGAGGCATTCGAGCAAGTTAGGAGGACGACGGTCTTCACCACCCATACCCCTGTCCCGGCTGGGCACGATATCTTCCCTCATTCGCTGATGAAGAGATACTTCAGCCACTATCTGCCCTCTGTTGGGATAGAGATGGAGGCCTTCCTAGAACTGGGGCAGAACCCGGCCAATCCCGGGGGCTTCAACATGACGGCCTTTGCCATGCGTTGCTCTGCCCACCACAATTGCGTGAGCAAGAGGCATCTAGAGGTTACCCGGAAGATGTGGAGACACCTCTGGCCAGATCTTTCCGAGGATAAGATCCCTCTCGACTATGTAACGAACGGGGTCCATGTGCCCACATGGATAGATCGCCGTCTGGGGGATGTTATATTCACAAAGTATCTGGGTCGTGATTGGCTCGATGAGCACGACAATCCCGCCGTCTGGGGAATGATCGATGATATTCCCGATCAGGTCCTCTGGAGGCATCACTGCGCCATGAAGAGGATGCTGATCAATAAGATAAGGGACAGGGCAAGGCATCTCTGGCTCGATCGCGAGAGGGCCGATCCCAGCCTTTTGATGTCTTCAGGCTTGCTTCTAGATCCATCCGCTCTCACGCTCGGCTTTGCGAGGAGGTTTGCTTCCTATAAGAGGCCGACGTTGATTTTGAGCGATATAGAACGGCTGAAGAGGATGGTCAACGATACCTGGAGGCCGGTCCAGATAATATTTGCAGGGAAGGCCCATCCGGACGACCAGCAGAGCAAGATGATCCTCCAGAGGGTCTTCAACGCCGCGAGGGAGCCGGCCTTCGGTGGGCGAATAGCATTCGTGGAGGACTACGATGAGCAAGTCGCCCAGTACCTGGTACATGGCGTCGACGTCTGGTTGAACAACCCTCGCCCGCCAATGGAAGCGAGCGGCACAAGCGGCATGAAGGCGACGTTGAATGGTGTCCCTCATCTGAGCATACTCGACGGTTGGTGGATAGAGGGTTACAACGGCAGCAACGGATGGGCCTTCAACGGCGCCTTAGGGGGCGAGAGCGATCTTTTGGACGCAAAGGCCATCTACGATATGATCGAGGGTGAGGTGATTCCCCTATATTATGATGTTGACGAGGAGGGGATCCCCCATGGCTGGGTCAATGTGATGAAGGAGGCGATGAAGATGACCGGCCCAAACTTCTCTGCCCGTCGGATGGTCAAGGAGTACACCGAGAAGTTCTACAGGGCGGCCATCTCCGCGGCCGTGAGCCGGCCAACAGGGGAGCGAGGGTGGAGCAGGGAGCTTGGCCTTGATCCCTTCCGGGGAATTTAGGCAACTCCCCATTTTCTCCACTTCTGCCATCAATTTCATCCTTGTTTTACATAATTATGGGGAAATGAATCATCTCTTCAATAATTTTCTCCCATGTATCAATATTCTATCGCAACATTGATATGGAATGGAGATATGCTCAGCTTTCATATCGGCGGATGGGTGCAATAAATGGCGGTGCGATGGATGCATCTTCGCTCGTCGTATCCCTTTCGGCTGTGCCTCAATAATTATGCAAAGGCCATAAATATGCACTCTCCGCAAGGGATGTCACAGTGCCGCTTCGTGTATGGAGGGAGGGAATGACCAAGATTAGCATGTGCTTTGCGCTATATGTCTTCATTATCGTATCTTCTTTGATCCAGGTGTCCACGGCCGCCTCGTTCAGTTGTGTTTCTGGAGGTTCTGAGGGCTTCGTATCGATGGATGCCCACTACGACCTAAGCAATCCCACGGCGATGACGGAGAGCCTGGCAATTGGAAGGGGTGAGATCCTTTCGACCGGTCGGGTCGAGGGCCTTGGAGAGAATTCCATCGACAGGACGGCAGTGAATGGGCTCTCCGCTCTCGAAGGCAGCATATCGACCAATGGCGCTCTCGCCTCTTCTTCCAGCGTATATGCCTCGTCGAGGCGTCTCGGCTATGCTCAGGCCGTGAGCGCCCTTGGAATGGCAGAGGCGAGCGTGATCGGCGAGGACGAATCGGGCTGGGCGAGCCAGAGATCGGCTGTGCTACAAGGCGCTCTTGCCGCGTCTCAGGCGGTCTCGGTTGGTGAAGGCGGCGTTGCTTCATCCCAGTCCTACAGCTCTGCAGGATCGCTCTGTTATGCCACCGGCGAGGCGAGGGTGGGCAATGAGAGGGTCCGCACAACATCGGGGACGAATGGGCAAGGCATTATCGCAGGATCCATATCCTCTGCAGCACTCGATAGCGCAAGCGCTGCAGGTTCCTTCTTGGCAAGGGGCATCGACTCCAAGGTATACTCGGCTGCAGAGGCGATCTTCGACGAGAGTTCCTCATACTCCTACCTCTCCTCCAACCAATCGCTGAAGTCTAGCGCAACATCCATTGCCGGCGATGTTGTGCGATCGGACCAGTCCCTCGCGGCATCCGGCGATGTGCTCGTCTACGCAAGATCGTCCATCGGCGGTGAGGACGACGGCTTCCTCGCAGAGTCAAGCGAGGCCAATGGCGAAATATCTGCATATTCCGGAGCTGTCTCGTTCGATCTCGACGGCGATATCGTGGAGGACGTCTCGGCACTGGTGCCCACTCCCGGATCATGGATATGGGAGAGCTATGGAGGCATGCTCAAATCCAATCCCTTCGTCCTTCGCGACGCGGATGGGGGAAACCATGTATTCGTAAGGGGTGAAGACGATGGCCTCTGGGACCGCCGGGATGACGACTGGTATGGATTCGGCGGCCGGATACTCTCGGACCCCTTCGCCCTTCTGGACGATCTGGGCAGGGTGCATGTCCTCGTGAGGGGCGAAGACGATGGCCTCTGGGACTACGTCACAGGGATCTCCTGGATTCCGCTTGGCGGCAGCATCCTGGGGAACGCAGGGGCAGCGCTCGAACCCGATGGATCGCATCTGATGATAGTGGTTCGAGGAATCGACGATGGCGTCTGGCTAAACGAGCTCGATGCGATCAGCCTCGGTGGCGAGTGGTCGGCGCTCGGAGGGATGACGGAGTCCAGCCCGAGGGTCATATTCGACTCCGAAGGGGTCATGCATACCTTCGTTCGCGGACTGGATGGAGGCCTCTGGGACAACCAGGGAATCGCAAGCGTCGATGGCTACGATTTCGGCTGGGCTGGACTCGGCGGCTCCATCACCTCCGATGTCTGGCCCCTCGTCAATCCATTCAATCCCGATATGGTCTACTCCTACGTTCGAGCCTCCGATGGCTCCCTCTGGGCCTACGAGCTCGATGTCACAACGGAAATCGGCCAATGGCATGGCCTTGGCGGGATGATATCAGGACCCGCGGGAGATAGCCTCTATCAGGGTAATCCAGTTGCCGTAGTCGACTCGGATGGCTTCAATCATGTCTTCGTCAGGGGAAGCGACGGCGGCTTGTGGGACAACGTGGACGAGCAGTGGTACTCCCTTGGCGGCACGCTGTCGAGCGATCCGGGGGCTGCGAGGGACGCAGACGGCCGCATACGTGTAGCTGTTGCAGGGTCTGGCCTCTGGATCAACACCCTTGGCATAGACCAGCCCTCCACCGCCATTGTGGCACCTTTCGCAGGTGACTTCCAGACGATCCAGGCGGCGATAGACGCCATCGGGGATGGAGGCCTCGTCAAGGTTCTAAGCGGGACATACTTCGAGAACGTCGAGGCGAACAAGGCCCAGGATCTTCGAGGCGTGGATACCGGCGACGGCCGGCCTGTCGTCGACGCCTTCCAGAGGGGAAATGCGATCAACGTGACCGCAGATGGGTTAAGCCTCAACGGATTTGTGGCCACCAACGCCTCGTTGGCGGCCATATTCGCTACGTCTAACGGTAACAACATCACCGGAAACGATGCCTTCGCGAGCATGTTTGGCATACTGCTCGCCAATTCTGAGAACAATACGCTTAGAGATAACAACGCAAGCTTAAACCAGCTCTCCGGGATCGAGATATTCGGCTCCGACAACAACACAATCGAGGACAATCTGGCGCTGGCAAACGGCGCAAACGGCATAGAGGTCGTGGATTCCACTGGATGTAATATTACTGGGAACACCGCCTCGGGGAATCAGGGCGCAGGGATAGGGGTCTGGGACTCGAACGAGAGCAGTATCGTCGAGAACGAGCTCTCCAGAAATGCTGGCCAGGGGCTCTTCCTCGAGAACTCATCGAACACGTCGATCCTTGTAAACGAGATTGTCGAAAACGGGTGGTGCGGCATCCTCTCTAGAAACTCATCCTATCTGAACATAAGCGAGAACAGCGTCTTGGATAACACCGGAAGCGGGATCGCTCTCGTGAACTCGTCGCAGAGCATCATTCACGGGAACAACGTGAGCAACAACACGTTAAACGGAATTGAGCTCTCTGATTCCGTTGAATGTAATATAAGGGGGAACGCCGTCTTAGAGAATCTGGGGGTAGGAATAGGGGTCTGGGACTCGATTGGGAGTTTCATCGCCGAGAACAACATCTCCGCAAATGCTGGCCAGGGGCTCTATCTCAATAACTCTTCAGCCTCCTCGATCCTCGAAAACGATATCGTCGAGAATGGCTGGTCAGGAATCGAGGTTAGGGACTCCTTCCAACTGAACATTAGCTGGAACTACGCCGTCGATAACGGCGGAAGCGGGATTGCGCTTGTAGGCTCATGGGGAGACATCTTCGAGAACAACGCAAGCGGCAATGCATTCAACGGATTTGAGCTCGTCGACTCCATTGGCTGTAACCTGACCGGAAACGCCGCTTTCGAGAACGAGGGCGCAGGGATCGGGATGTGGAACTCATTCGTCTGCCAGATCCTCAATAACGACCTCTCCAGAAATGCCGGTCCGGGCCTCTTCATGGAGGATGCAACGAACTCGACGATATCAGGAAACGAGATCTCCGAGAACGGCTGGTCCGGAATAGAGGCCCATAACTCCACAGATCTTGTCATAAGGGAGAACAACGTCGTCTTCAACAACGGAAACGGGATCGATCTCGACCGATCGCCAAATAGCATTATCGTCGGGAACAACGCAAGCAACAACACCATAAACGGAATTGAGCTTGTCGACTCCGAGAGAGGCAACCTTTCCAGAAATGCCGTCATAGGGAATGAGGGAACAGGCATCGCGATATCGAACTCGAGCAGAACGTTGATCGGCGAAAACGAGATTGAGTGGAATCTGCAAGACGGCCTATACGCCGAAGGCTCGGCTTTCCTCAGAATCGTGGATAACATTGCATCGGACAACGGCTGGGGCGGGATGTACCTCCTCGACTCGAACGATAGCGTAATCGATGGCAATCTGATCAACAGAAACGGCGATGATGGGCTCTACCTCGGCGGCTGTTATGACGCTATCATCCGCCGGAATGCAATGATAGACAATGCCGGGGCCGGCCTCAACCTCGACGGATCTCCGAATGCGACAGTCCTGAACAACGGCATGTCCGGAAACGATGGAATGGGCGTAACTCTCTCGGAAGCGCATAACGCCACGATTCGGGATAACAACGTCACAGGCAACGACTGGAGAGGGATCTCTCTTAGCCGCTCGGACAACTGCACAATCGATAGCAACCATGTATACTCAAGCAATGGAAACGGCATCTTCATTTATAGATCGAATAACAGCACGATACTCGGAAACGAGGTCTTATCGAGCATCTGGACCGGGATTGCGCTCTCCCTCTCCGGGAATGCAACCGTCAAGGAGAACAACGCAAGCGACAACGACGGAAATGGAATAAGCCTCTGGCAATCCAATGGGAGCAACGTAAGCTCAAACGAGATGCACCAAAACGACGGAGTTGGGCTCTTGCTTGATAGCACCTTCGATGCGCAGATCTATGGAAATGATGCCAGCGGCAACTACCAGGGATTGAGGCTTATAGGCGATGATAACGTCCTCAGGGATAACAACTTCCAGGATAATACCTACAACTTCGGCGCCTACGGCAGAAATGATATCGATATCAGCAATACGGTAAATGGAAGGCCTATATACTACCTCGTAAACGCATCTGACGTAGCTCTCGACGAGGCCTCCAACGCGGGAGTGATCTACTGCCTGGACTGCAACAACATCACCTTGAAGAACCTGACGACAAACGAGAACGAGTACGGAATATACCTCGATAACACAAGCGACTCATGGATTGAGAACAACACGCTCTCCGACGACATATACGGCCTGTATCTCGCGGGCGCGAACAACTCGATCATGAACAACACGGCATTTGATCATACCTATGGCCTCCATCTGGAGGGCGACAATAACACGATGAGGAATAACCTCCTATTCGATAACGACTACAACTTCGGAGGCTATGGCAATAACGACATAGACCGGAGCAACACCGTCGACGGATTGAGCGTTTACTATATGGTTGGCGAGTCCAATATTATCATCGATAACGTAACCGATGTAGGCGTGGTCTACTGCCTGAATTGCGAGAACGTGACTGTGAGGAACCTGACGCTGAGCAAGAACGAGTACGGCATATGCCTGGAGAACACGAGCAGCTCAATTGTCGAGAACAATAGCGCTAACGTGAACTTCTATGGAATCCTGCTGAACGGCTCAAGGAACGTAACCGTCGAGGATAATGCCATCATCGAAAACCAGGATGGGATCTACCTCGAGGAATCTTCAAATAACACCATAGCGCGCAACAACGCAAGCTCAAACGATGGATGCGGCATACATCTCGATCGATCGAACGCAAACGAGATCGCAGAGAACGTTCTCCTCAATAACACCGATGGAGTCACCCTCCAGGAGTCGCTGAACAACCTACTGACCTTCAACAATGTAAGCTTCAACAGCCGCTATGGAATGCTGCTCAACCAGTCCGATTCAAACGAGATCGGACGAAATGTCGTAAGCTCCAATCTCCAGGGAGTAGGGCTCAACGGCTCCCACAACAACAGCATCTACGAAAACATTGCATCCACCAACGCCGGATCTGGGATCTCGCTCAACTACTCGGACAACAACACCGTAAGGGAGAACGTCATGACCGCAAACTCCTACGGAGTATCATTATTGCAGGCCGACAACAACACGATCAAGAGAAACGAGATAGGCCAGAGCGAAGTGCTGGGGCTTCTCCTCCTCAGGTCCGATGGGGATCGGATATATCTCAACGACTTCCTGAACAACAACAAGAGCTGTGAGATAACTGACTCGGATAGCAGCATGAACTCGACTCTGATCGGTTACAGATATGAGGGATATAACTTCAACGGCTATCTTGGGAACTACTGGAGCGGTTATAATGGCACAGATGGGAATGGCGATGGGATCGGCGATCAGCCATATGACCTGGATCCATCGAGCGACGACAATCCATTGATGAAGAAATCCCAGAACTACACAGAGATCGTCTGATTTCAAATGCATATATCGCGCGATTCAATGCGGAGAGAGATATGATACGTCCCAACGGAAGCGATCCCATTGGCATAGGCTCGGCCGACATGATGGGGGGGCCTGCTGCTACAGATCGGTCTTGGGACGTTCATATCACATTTTATATAATTTATTATACTATGGTGGCGCTGGATGGCTGCCCGGATCTCGGGCCGCCCAACCGGCTTCTCCCGAACTCAAGCGCCCATGGAGGCTGTATCTTATGCTGAATAAAGCGTGGCTCTATATCTGTATCTTATGCGTTCTATCGATCTGTGAAACACAGGGAGTCGAGGTTGGCTTCTCGGTCTCCGATGGCGCTGAGTCAGTCGGCCTTTACACATCGTATACGGCTAGCGATTCCGTCTCGGTGAGCGAGGATGCGACAGGATCGTTCTATCGCCCCGGCATCTCCGACAGAAGGCAGGCATCCGGCAGCGGCGATCTTTTAGCAACCCAAGCGGTCTCCGGAAGCGGCGGATATACCATCATAAACGACGTGTATGCGATTCAGGCATCGATGCTGGCAGTCACAAGCTCGATTACGACTACACCTACAACGCTCTCATTGGCGCAGCAGGCCTTCGTCCGCGATGCAGATGCTGCGGGATTCGATGTTGCCGCAACAAGTGGGATTGAGAAAGTAGAGCAATCATCCTCGCTGCTGGGGGGATCCATGGCATCAACCCAGGGCCTTCAGCTGGGCTGGTATATTCGCGGCGAACAGGATACTTTAATCGAGGGGTCCTACGGATGCTCAACTGCCCTCGCCCATGACGGATGGACGAACCTGGCCTCGGCCGCGCTTGGCATGACCGATGGCCGTCTGATGACCGAGATGGTGGCAATTGAAGAGACGCGCCCATACGACCCGAACCAGGATCCTGCAGTCGTTCTGAACGACTGGGCATTCGCATCCCAGGTATCGACTGCATCCGGCGACCATATATGGGCAAGTACATCGGCCAGGGATCAGCTTGGAAACGCGGTCGAAACCAACCTTGACGGCACCAGGGGATTCTTCAGCACAGCCCAGGAGGCCGAGGCTGCCGCAGGTGCAAACCTCTATCAGCATTCCGAGATGGTCGTTGACGAAGGATCGACAGGATCGACCTCCATTGGAGTTGGAGGATATAACGCCCATATAAAGACCGACATGACAAGCGGTTGTATGACGACCGAACAATGGGCCTATGCAGATGCAAGCGCCCTTGTTCTCGAGAGATCCGGCCTTGTTGGTGTTGAGAAGGGTTCGTCCGAATCGAGCACTGGCGATGCTGATGGCAACAGGATCGACGCCCTAACCCAGGCGACGATGGACGACGGAAACTTCTGGATCAATCAGAGGGTGTGGTCCGACCCGACCGGCTCCGGCTCGAGGCGCTGGATCGATGCCGAAAGCGCGCTTACCGGATTATCCAAGATAACCGCAGTGGATTCCGATGGAGATTCGGTCGAGGCTCAGGTCACGGGAACGATGGATCGAGGCCTGTTCTCGACTTCTCAGGAGGGAGCTGCAGCTGCCGGCAAGGCGACAGCTAAGCTAGAGGCAAGCGCAAGCGAGAGCCTCGAGGGAGAGGCCGGAATCGTTGCACGCGATGCTGACGGAAACAGCGTCGAGTCGAAGTTCTCAGCCGAGATGAACAAAGGCCTCTTCTCGAACTCGCTTGTAGGGGAGGCGGACGGAAGCGCCTCTGCAGCCCACCAGGGGCAGGCCGATAGCGCTACAACTGGATCGACGAGCGTATCGGTCGTAGACTCGGACGGAGACTCGGTAGATGCCGACGTCTCGGCTAAGATGGACGAAGGGCTATTCTCGACATACCAGGAGGGAGATGCATCCGCTGGCAAGGCCACGGCCGAGCTCCAGGCAAACGGAACCGAGAGCCTCGAGGGCGAGGCGGGAATCGTTGCACGCGATGCTGACGGGAACGAGGCAGGGACCGAGTTCGACTCGATCATGGACGGGGGCCTCTTCTCGAATGTGATAGCAGGAGAGGCGGATGGATCTGCTGAGGTTGGGCACTGGGCGTATGCCGAGAGGGCGACCTCAGGCGATGCAAGATCTTATGCGATATATGCAGATGGGAATGCAGAGACGATCCTTTCGGCGGACCAGTCCTTGGGCGAGTTCTCGATGACGATGGGAGGACGCGGCGAGGACGATGCATCGGGCCATGAGGCATCCGCCTACATGGTCGACCTGGTTGCATCGGGCGATGAGATCGAGGCGGATTCAAAGGGGCAGAAAGCAGGCGAGGATAGCGATATCGAGACCGACCTATTCAAGAATACGGCTTTGGACGCAAACGTGAGCGGCGATATATGGGCCGTTGCTGACGACGACGGAACCGAGGCCCATCAGGTGATCGAGGCTCGCGGGAGGATCGAGAGCCAGGTACGGTCGAGCCGCGGAGCGGTTGATGCGGCGGACCTGAGCTATAACAGCGTAGGCGTTGACACGCACCTCCTCGCCGAGACCGATGCAAGCGGCCCGTACTCGGATCGGTGGACCATATTCTATCTAGACAAGCAGGTCGGAACGGAGACCATCCAGTCGAGCATCGATGAAGCATACGACCATCCGACAAACTACGATACGATCGATATAGCGGCAGGCGTGTATTACGAGAACGTAGTTGATGCGGACAAGTCTCTTCATTTCATAGGAGATGGATCCGATAAGACGATCGTCGACGGAAGTGCAGCAGGACGGGTCTTTGCCATAGGAACGCTCCGAGACGACATATTCGTCGACATGTTCGGGATGGGGATTCGAAACGGATACGTCAGGGGTGCCGATGGTACAGGCGCAGCCGGTGCTGATGGCGCCGGCGAGGATGCCTTCGGCGGCGGTATATGGAACGGAGCTGACCTCACACTGGCCGAGGTTAGCGTTACCGGAAACGCGGTCCGCGGAGGAGACGGCTTCGGAGGCGATATCGCAGGTTTCGCGGGCGAGACGGTTACGGGCGGAGACGGCGTCGGCGGCCAAGCCATAGGCGGCGGAATTTACAGCCAGGGTTGCCTGACGCTTATTGAGACCATCGTCTCCGACAATCAAGCCGTCGGAGGAGACGGCTTCGGAGGAGATGCACGCGGCGGAGACGGAGCCGCGGGCATTGACAGCCACGTCGCTCCCGTCAACGGCGGCGGATCAGGCGGCGGCTTCGAGTATAAGAAGGCAGGCGACGGAAGCAATGGTGGAGCCGGAAGCGCGGGAAGCGCAGGCGGCGATGGAATAGGCGGAAAGGGAATCGGCGGACAAGGCCTAGGCGGCGGAGTCTATAGCGCAAATGGTGCTCTCAAGATATCGGACAGCCTGATCTCCGAGAACTCCGTAGAGGGAGGAGACGGCGTCGGCGGCCAGGGCATCGGCGGCGCAGGCGGCAATGGCGGCGCAGGTAGCGCAGGTGGCAACGGCGGAGATGCCAGTGTCTGGGGCATATTCTTCGGCATGGGCGTTGGCGGCGATGGCGGGGCGGGCGGCGCAGGCGCCGCAGGCCTAACCGGAGGCGACGGCATCGGCGGAGAGGGCAGGGGCGGCCTTGCATGCGGAGGCGGCATATTCAGCGATGGAATCCTTCTCGAGATCGATTCCAGCCAGGTGCTCGAAAACGCCGCCGAAGGGGGCGACGCAACCGGAGGACGCGGCCAGGGCGGAATTGGCGGCGCAGGCGGCAATGGAAATGACGCTGGAGACGGCGGAGATGGAAAGGCAAGCCCGGCAGTCGGACTGTTCGTAAGCGCTGCCGTGGGCGAAGGAGGCGATGGCGGAGCCGGCGGTGCGGGTGGCGCGGGTGGTGCCGGAGGCGACGGCAGAGGCGGTGAAGCCGTTGGCGGCAACGTCGAGGGCGGAGGGATCTGCAGCCTTGATGATTCATTCCAGATGGACGGCACCACCATCTCAGGCAACGATGCCACGGGCGGGGATGCCACGGGCGGAGCAGGCTTTGGCGGCATAGGCGGTGACGGCGGCGCCTCCGGAGATTCTGGCGATGGCGGGAAAGGGACCGCGCTTTCGATCGGCTTTGGAATCGGTTTCATCAAGATCCCCGGAATCGGCATATCAGCAGGCATAGGCCTTGGAGGAGATGGAGGAACAGGCGGTGCCGGCGGTGCCGGTGGCAACGCCGGCGATGGGACAGGCGGGGCTGCAGACGGCGGAAACGTTCTTGGCGGCGGGCTATTCGTACAAGGCACCACTGAGATCGAAGGATCCACCGTTTCCAGCAACGATGCAGCCGGAGGCAATGGCGTCGGCGGCCAAGCCATCGGCGGCATAGGAGGCGCGGGCAGCGCAGGTAGCGCAGGCGGATCGAGCGATGCTACTTCTACCTCGGTTGGAGCTGCGATCGGTGTGAGCCCCTTCTCATTCGGTGGAGGCCTGGCGCTCTCGATTGCCAATCCCGGCGATGGCGGTTCAGGCGCAGCTGGCGGTGCTGGTGGGGATGCAACAGGCGGTGCAGGATCTGGTGGAGCTGCCCTTGGAGGTGGCATATTCGGCATGGGCGATATGACGATCTCGTCTTCCGAGATCGAGGGTAACCTGGCAGCCGGCGGATCCGGAACCGGAGGCCGGGCCGAGGGCGGCCAAGGCGGTGCAGGCGGTAATGGCAACGACGGCGGCGAAGGCTCTACCGAAGCATTTGGAATCGGAATTGGGCTCGACGTTAAGAAGGCATACGGCGTAGGTATTGCTGGATCTGGCTGTTATGGAGGTGAAGGTGGTGCGGGCGGCGACGGTAGCGCTGGCGGCGACGCTGCCGGAGGTGCCGGCATCGGAGGCCAGGCGATAGGCGGAGGCCTCTACAGCGCTCAAAGCCTGACGGATGTTGGCTCCACGATCCAGGACAACCAGGCCATTGGAGGAGCAGGCATCGGAGGCTCTGCCCTTGGAGGCCTTGGCGGCAATGGCGGAGACGGCGGAGATGGAGGAACCATCTCTAACGCCGAGTCCGGCGGAGGAGGCTTGGGACTCAGCCTCACAGGATCCCTCTCCGGTGTGATTGCCGACCTTCTGGAATGGTTCGGCGTTGACATGAAGAAGAATCCCAACAAGGATGGCGCAGTTGGCGCAGGAGTTGGCGTGGCGATAGGAGGATCCGCTGCTGGTGGTCACCAGGGAGGCGATGGGGGTTCCGCTGCTGGCGGAGCTGCCACCGGAGGCCAGGCTGTTGGAGGCGGAGTTTACGCGGTTGGATCCACGCTCTCTTTGAGCGGAAGCGAGATCCTAGGAAACGAGGCTATAGGCGGAGATGGTACCGGCGGAAGCGCCGAAGGTGGAGTAGGCGGAGACGGCGGCGCAGGCGGTGCGGGAGGCGATGCAACCGGCAAGGGCGGCGGAGGCGGCGGATTAAACATCTCCACATCGGGTGCGGCGATATACGCTGACTGGCCCAACTGGATTCCAGGACTGCCGGACGAGTCCACCCTTGGGATCGATGTATCGTTCCAAATCGGGGACGAGAACGCTTATGGTGCGGGCCTGGGCCTTGGCATCGGCGGAGATGGGAGCGATGGCGGCATTGGAGGCGAGGGCGGAAATGTCGAGGGCGGCAAGGGTTCTGGCGGAAGCGCCTACGGCGGCGGAATATACAGCCAGGTCAGCTCGACGACCATGCTCGAAGGAGGCTTTGTCAGCGAGAACCTGGCCCAGGGCGGAGCTGGAGAGGGTGGAAGCGCTCACGGTGGAACAGGTGGAATCGGTGGAGCTGGCGGTGAAGGCGGCACGGTCCTTGGCGCATGTGATGACGATGGCGTGAAGAAGAGCTTCGATCTTCCAAGCAGCATCAACCATATCGGCATCGACTTCGGAATAGAGAGCTTCATCAGCAGCATTCTCGGCATACCCATACCAAAGATAATTCCCGTCGACCTCTCCGTTGGATTTGGAATCAGGATTCCCACGGTCAGTGTTGGTGTTGCGGGAGGAAAGAGCATCGGCGTGGGAATTGGAATCGCAGGTGAGGGCGGAGATGGAGTCCGTGGCGGAGACGGTGGCTTTGCCCTTGGCGGCGAGGGAAGCGGAGGCGAGGCTCTCGGCGGCGGATTCTACTGCGCTGGGTCTTCGACTCTAAGCGAGATGAGCCTTCAGGATAACAAGGCGGCTGGCGGAGATGGATCTGGCGGCCAAGCCCTTGGCGGACTTGGAGGCAATGGTGGCCATGGCAGCGAGGGCGGAAGTGCCGATAGCTATGGCGTTACAATAGGAGGAAATCTGAAGAAAAACGGAGGAGAGGGATCCAGCGGAAAGAGCCTCCTCTATTCCCTCGACTTCCTTGTAGGCGGAGGTCTGAGCTTTGCCAATGACGGCGGAGACGGCGGAGATGCTGGCGTAGGCGGCGATGCAGCCGGCGGAAGGGGCGTTGCAGGCCGAGCCGGAGGCGCTGGCATCTATAATGGCGGAGACATGGACCTTGTCGACAGCCTCGTTCAGGAGAACTTGGGCATTGGCGGAAATGCCGATGGCGGCTTAGGCCAGGGTGGCGCAGGCGGCGTTGGCGGCGCAGGGGGCCTTGGCGGAGCTGGCACTGGCCAGGGCATGGGGGCAGGACTCAACTTCTCGATTGGGCCAAACTTGGGCGTCGTTGAAGCGAGCCTTAGGCTCACTGCGTTTTTGAGCACCGGTGGATTTGCCGGAAACGGCGGAGATGGAGGAGATGGAGGAGTTGGAGGAGCTGGTACCAACGGAATCTCGACAGGCGGAGATTCATTGGGCGGTGGAATCTTCGATGCTGGCACATTGAACCTCGATAACTCGACCGTATCGAGCAACCATATTCAGGCAGGCGATGCCACTGCCGAGACGGTCCTGGCCGGCAGCGGAGGTGCAGCCGGAGACGGCGGAGCAAGCGGAGGTAAGAGCAGCCAAGGCCCCAACATTGCGATTAATTTGATGCCCGTCTTCAAGTTCAAGAACATCGAGGTTACGACCGACCCCATAGTCAACGAAGTGATCAACCTCACTGGAAGCCTGACCGGCCAGGCTGGTGACGATGGGAACGCCGGCGGAAACGGAGGCAGGACGGATAACATCCCAACGCCGGGGACCGCCCAGGGGGAGGATATCTACAGCTAGAGGCTGATAGATAAAGCGATCAAGGACGAGGGGGCGAGATGGATAGCTCGATCTCGCCCTCTCTGCATTTTTTATCGTTCATCCAACGTCACGCATCCGTAACTTGAAAAAGGGAAATATTTATTCTTAAATAAGAATATTATTACGAGGAGCAATGTATGAATTTATCAAGTTAGTGTGTCCACTCGATTATCTTTATGCTAGGCATGATATTTTTCGCTATGCTCCCCCTTATCTCTTCATAATGGGGGCAGGGAAAGTTGATTGGATTTCCCTTGCTGATACAAGAGGCAAGGACGATGGCTTCCGCTCCGCGCTCAACCATCAACTTCGCCCTGGATACAGCTTTTTTACCAGGGCATCCGCCACATGAAACAAATCCTACAATCTCAACCGGGCCAGTCTCCGCAAAGGCCATTTTTCCCTCAGATGCGATCTTGAAATCCATCGTCCCCGGGCAAATATCTTCGGTCTGCTGGCACCTGATAATTCCAACTTTTATCATTCGGCTCCCTCACAGACAGATCTTTCCGCATACCTTGAGAACATCATATATTGACGCTTGCATTAATGCCCTCTACCAGCGCAAGCGGCGAGACGCTGTTCTTGTCGAGAGCAAGCTCCTCTAGTCCAAGGCCAAGCGCGATTCCAGCAAGCTGGGTTACATAGAGTACTGGAAGCCCGATCTCCTCCTTATATCGGGACTCGATCGACCTCTGCATAGCATCGAGCATGAGGTGGCATAAGGGGCAAGCGGTCACCACAGCCTCTGCACCGGCTGACTTTGCAGCCCTTAGTATCTGGAAGGCCGAGCGGCTAGAAGCCTCCTCCTGGGACATGAATATGGGGCCTCCGCAGCAGAGCATGCGGCAGGGGTGCACTACGGACTCTCCGCCGAGAAGCGTGATGAACCTCTCCAGGATTTGGGGGTTCTCGGGGCTGTCGAGCCCTCCGGGCGGCCTTGTCAGAAGGCAGCCGTAGTAGGGTGCAATCTTCATGCCGTTCAATGGAACGGCAACAGAATCTTCGTCCATCGACTCCATGATCACCTCCAGGACGTGCCTTACATCCGCACTAGAGTAGGGAGAATCGAGAAGCGAGTTTACCCTATCCCGGAGGTGCTTATCCTCGAGCCGCAGGGCGGCTATGCGCAGGTTGCTGTAGCAGATCGAGCAGCTGGTCATAATGGGATTCTCAGCTCTCGCCATGACCCTTGCAGAAAGCCCGACTGCGAGCGTCTCGTTCGAGCAGTGCGTTGCACCACAGCAGTTCCAGTCAATGATCTCCTCTAGTTCTACTCCTAGAGCCTTGCAGACGGAGCGGGTGGATATATCGTACTCGATTCCCGTTGACTTTGCAACGCAGCCTGGGTAATAAGAAAGCTTCATGACTCCTCCAGCCCCTCGAAGATGCGGGAGAGCTCCTCGATTCCCAAGATGCGGCTCTTTTCGCCATCGATCTTGCCCTTTGGGATCAGCTCGAGCCCCATCGTCATTATCTGAACCGTTGCCTTTGGATTATGGAGGGCGTAGAGGGCTGAGAGGTAGAACTCGGATACGCGACCCGTATCCTTCACCTGTCCCATGAAGAGATCCTCCAGCGAAGAATCGGCATTCCTCCTCCCCTCTGCCTCATGGATATGGCGGAGCGCTGCAACAAGCGACTTGGGCCTGATCCCACGGGGACATCTCACAGTACAGAGGAGGCAGGATGTACATAGCCAGATGGAGCGGCTATCGAGGGCCTCCTCGCATCGATCATTCAAGACGAGCCGCACGAGCTCCCTTATGCTCTTGTCCATCAGATCTGCAGTAGAACAGCTGGCAGAGCAGCTGCCGCACTGAATGCAGCAACGAAGCTCATCTCCGGCCAGCTTAAGCACGTCGGATCTGTTGCTCATATCATCCCTCCTTCGCTCCGGCCTCCGGCCTTGCAATCTTTGCTCGATCGACGATCTTCTCCGCCGCCTCCTCGGGCGAATCCCTCTCCCAGATGAACCTGACCTTTGGCTTTTTCATCACAGGCAATAGCAAGTCGAGACGTTCGCCCACGAGCTTGAGCATGGATGGATCCCTTTCCGGCGCCTTGACCTTTGGAATGGGCGTCTTCTCGATCTTTGGCGGCTCGATCGCGCCTGAGAGATCGGGCCTCCTTCTCACGCCCTTGACAATCGACCTGATCGCCTCCTTCCACTCCTCTGCCCAGGGCGTCTCCATGACCGCCGTGTGAGATACCTCCTGCCGCTCTACATCTATCGCTAGGCAGTGGCATGCATTGGCGCATGCTCCGCAGAAGATGCACTGCTCTTCGACGACGCCAACCTTTCCATCCTCCCTTTGATACCAGCAGCCGCTTGGGCAGACGTTGAAGCAGCCGTGGCACCCCAGTGGATCGCACTCGGGCAGCCTCTCTTCTAAAAGATCGATCTTGCCCTCAAAGGGCTTTACGACGTCGATCGCTTCATAGGGACAGACGAGGGCACAGCGTCCGCATCCCATGCAGAGATCGCTATCGACTAGGATATCTCCGTGTAGGTCGAGCACGGCGTCTAGCGGAGGTCCCTCCACAGAAATCGCCTCCTCCGGACAGATGCCGACGCAGAGGCCGCAGTAGTCGCAGAGGTCCTCGTCGACGAGCAGCTGGTCGAATGGGACTATCTCCCTCGGATCCCTTTTCTCCTTCTCCATCATGACGAACGCCTTGCAGAAGGAGGAGCATATGCCGCAAAGGTTGCACTTCTCCCCATCGACCTCGATCCTGCCCTCGATCCCTTCCCGCAGGGGGCCGAGATCCTCTCTCGTCTTGTTGAATAGAACGGTTATGGCCTCGGTTGGGCATACCGGTTCGCATAGGCTGCAAGGAAGGCATTTCTCGTTAGGCTTGGCTCCGAGGAGAAGACGGGGATAATTCAGGTCCTCCTGGATATCCTCATCATTCACCGTGAACCTGTAGGCCTTCACAGGGCAGAAGTTTGCGCACATGCCGCAAAAGACGCATTCATCGAGGTCAATCAGCACCGGCGGCGCATCCAAACCCGTGGCAATCTCGATCAATGGCCCCTTCTGCAGTGCCTTTGTCGGGCATAGGTCCACGCATATGCCACAGCCGTTGCACCTCTTGTAGTCGTAGTCCAGGATCTTCGTGGACTCCTCCGATCTCTGGATCGACCTGATGTGGGATCCTTCGACATCCATCTCCTTCTCGAGCTTCATATCGGCTCACCCCCCCCGCGCCTGTGGGATCTCCGTTCCAGTTGGGCCGAGCTCTTTGAGCTCTTCGACGAAGGCCTCAAGCTCCCTTGCGAAGATCTCCCCCTCGCTTGCGGCACACCAGATGATCTTGACCCTGCCTGGACTAAGGCCGATCTTCTCCAGAACGCCTTTGAGCACCTTCACCCTCTGCAATGCCTGATCGTTTCCCACGACGTAATGGCATTCTCCCAGGCGGCAGCCTGCGATGAGCACGCCGTCTGCCCCCAATCGCAATGCCTCCATCACGAAGCTTGGATCGACCCTGCCTGCGCACATCACCCTGATTATCCGGGCGTTCGTTGGATACTGGATCCGGGAGGTCCCGGCCAGGTCTGCCCCGGCATAGCTGCACCAGTTGCAGAGGAAGGCCACGATGAAGGGATACTCTCCCTTCACCGCGGTCGCTGCCCTTACCTGAGCCAGTATCTGCTCGTCTGAGAATAGGCGCATGTGGATTGCATCCGTTGGACATGCCGCAGCACAGGTGCCGCAACCCTTGCATGCCGCCTCGTCGACGAAGGCGGTCCCATTGACCGAGATCGCCTTTCCTGGGCAGATGCCCTCGCAGAGCTTGCATCCCACGCACGCATCCCTGTCCACATAGGCAACCGTTGGGTCGAGGGAGATCTCCCCTTTCATCAGAAGGCCAAGTGCCTTGGAGGCGGCGGCTCCCCCCTGGGCAATCGATACCTGGATCTCCTTTGGGCCGGATGCGCAGCCTGCGATGAAGACGCCATCTATATGGGCTTCAACCGGCCTCATCTTTGGATGAGCGATCTCGAAGAATCGGTCGGTCCTGCGAGCAAGGCCGAGCAGGTTTCCGACGACTTCAGCCCCGGAATCGGGTTCGAGACCGATTGAGAGCACTGCCATATCGCACTTCCGTCGCCGATACTCTCCGAGCAACGTGTCCTCGTAGTGCAGGTAGATCTCGCCGTCCGTCTCCTCGATCTCGGCGACGCGCCCACGGATGAACTCGATTCCCAACCTTTGGGCCCTTTGATAGAACTCCTCATAGCCCTCGCCGCCCGCCCTCATGTCGATGTAGTGTATGGAGATCGCCATCTCCGGGTACTTTTCCTTGATCAGCTGGGCGTTCTTGAGCGAAGCCATGCAGCATATGCGAGAGCAGTAGAGGTTGCCGACGGTTGCATCCCTCGATCCTACGCATTGGAGGAAGGAAACCGATCGGGCGATCTCTCCTGTGGAGGGGCGGACGATCTCGCCGCCCGTTGGGCCTGCGGCGTTGAGCATGCGCTCCACCTGGAGGGAAGAGATAACGTCGCGGTAGCGTCCGAAACCATACTCCTCCTTTCGAGACGCATCGAATGGCTGCCAGCCAGTGGCGACGATGATTGCACCTACGTCGAACTTGAAGGCCATCTCCCTCTGCTCGTAATCGACGGCATCCGCAGGGCATGCCTCCTCGCAGAGGCCGCAACCTATGCATGCCTGGGGATCGATGCAGGCCACGAGGGGGACCGCTTGGGGAATGGCCATGTAGATTGCCTTCCTCTTGCCTATGCCGAAGTCGTACTCGTTTGGGACCTCAACAGGGCAGGCTCCGGCGCAGTCGTTGATGCAGCCCTTGCATTTGGCGGCATCGACGAACCTGGCCCTTCTTACACCGCTTACGGTGAAGTTGCCTACGCTTCCGTCGATGTTCAGTATCTCCGAGTATGTGTAAAGGGTTATCAGAGGATGGTTGTAAACCTCGGTCATCTTCGGCGCGAGAACGCATATCGAGCAGTCGTTGGTGGGAAATACGTCGGTTAGGAGGGCCATGTAGCCGCCAATGGTCGGCCGCCGCTCCACAAGGAAGACGTGGAGTCCTGCGTTTGCAAGCTCGAGCGCGGCGGATATACCCGCAACCCCGCCTCCGATGACGAGGACGTTTCGGCTGACAGGCATCAACTCTCCCTCGAGGGGGGAGAGCAGCTCTGCCTTCGCAACTGCCATCCTTATGAGGTCCTTTGCCTTCTCGGTTGCAAGGGCAGGCTCCTCCATATGCACCCAGGAACATTGCTCCCTGATATTTGCCATCTCAAGGAGGTATGGATTTAGCCCAGCATCCTGCAGGACGCATCTAAACGTCGGCTCGTGTAGTCGAGGCGAGCAGGCCGCCACCACCACCCGGTCCACCTTCCCTTCCTTGATATCCTCCTTGATCGTCTCCTGGCCCACGTCGGAGCAGGAGAACTGGAGTTCCCTTGCAACGGCCACGTTGGGAAGACCCTCGGCGAAGCGAACGAGCTCCTCAATGTCCAGGACGCTCGCGATGTTCAGGCCACAATGACAAATATATACTCCGGTGCTCATGGGAAGGCCTCGGATTATTGTGTCATGACACATCATTATAAAGGTATGCCGGGAAATGGGGAAATACTTTGCAGGGTTGCTGGTGTATCGCAGGAGGTGAATATCGATGGATGGAGCATTTCGCCGAGATGAAGATGGAATGGATAAGCTTGGGCCCTTTCGAGGGGGCACAAGCGAGACCTGGCCTCCCATTCGAGGGGATTACCATATCGGAGATCCTGCAAGAGGCGTTGCAGTTCTGACTCTTGCAAGCCGCATGATAGTGGAGGGAGCGGCCATCTGCGGCCCTTGCGTAACCGAGAACCTAGGGATAGAAAAGGTCATATCAAACGTCATCTCCAACTCAAGGATTCGCTTCGTTCTCATATGTGGCCAGGAGTCGAGAGGCCATCTTCCCGGAGACGCGATTCTCGCCCTTCACAGGGATGGGGTGGACGACCAGGGGCGAATCGTTGGCGCTCGGGGGGCGATCCCTTATATCCAGAACCTGCCCCGCGAGGCAGTAGCCCGCTTCCAGAGGCAGGTCGAGCTTGTGGATAGGATCGGCCTGGAGGACGGAGAATCCATCGAGCGCCTTGTCGAGGAACTGCAGGGAAAGGCAATCCCATATCCAGAGCCGCCCTTCTATGTTGTGAGCAGGCGGGCTTCCCGCAGGCCCCCCGCGGAGGGAGAGGGCGATGTGATCTTCGGCGGCGGCGTCTGCCTGGACAGCAGGGGCTGGCTTGCCCAGTCGGAGGCTTAGGATGTTTCGCTTCTCAAAGGATCAGCAAGTTATGAACATCGGCGGGGTGAGGATCGGAGGCCAGCCCGGGGAGTATCCGACGGCCCTTGCAGGAACGATCTTCTACCACGGCCAGGCAATGGTAGAGGACCCGGAAAAGGGGATATTCGATAGGCTTTTGGCGGAGGATTTGATACGTCGGCAAAGCGAGCTATCGGATGAGACTGGAAACCCGTCAATCATCCACATCTTCGCAAGGAGCATCGAAGCCTTCTCAAGATATCTCGATCTCGTGGAGGCCTGCTGGGACGGCCCAATCATCGCCGACTCCTCTGAGGCCGAGACGAGAGCAAGGATGGTGGAGCTATTGTCCGAGATCGGCTATGCCGATCGGGCCATCTATAACAGCCTTGGCGCGGCAACGACTCCGGTAGAGGCAGAGGCCCTCCTAAACGGCGATCTGGACTCGGCGATCCTACTCGCCTACAATCCCGTCCGGTCGGATCCCGAGGGCTCCCTCGACCTCCTCGAAAGCGGCGGCGGGCTGCGGGGGAAAGGTCTCATCCCGTTTGCAAGGGAGGCAGGACTCGTCAATCTGCTGATAGATCCTGGAGTCGTCCCACTGGGGTCCGGAGCTGGAGCTGCCCTTCGGTTCACGGTGATGGCCAAGGCCAGGCTCGGCCTTCCGGTTGGCTCAGGGATGCACAACGCTGTGAGCTCCTGGAACTGGCTCAAGGGGCGGGAAAGGACGGCGAGGCGCTGCTGCGATGCAGCATCCGTTGCGCTTCAGCAGCTCGCAGGAGGCGACTATCTCCTCTACGGGCCGATCGAGCGGGCAGAGACCGTCTTTCCGGTGGCTGCGATGGCCGACATAATGGTTGCAGAAGCCGTGCAGGATTTCGATATCCATCCAATAGGGGATCATCCCATCCACCGGCTGATATGAGCTGAACGCCGATATGGGACGGAAACGGCCATGATCCAGCGAAGCTGCCATAACCCGGCCGGAGGTGAGATATAACCACGGCCGTCCATCTCATGCCATGCATCTCACGCGAGAAGAGGAGAGGATATACCAAGGAGAGGAAGGGGAGAGCCTCAGGCGGGCGATGGAGATATTGGCTGCGCTGGGCGATATCTTCGGGGCCGAGAGGCTGATTCCCATAAAAAGCGTCCAGATCGCGGGGGTATCCTTCAAGAACATCGGGGAAGCTGGCCTCGAGTGGATCTCCGAGATGGAGGGCAATGTGGCGGTGAAAAGCGTCCTGAATCCCGCTGGGATGGACCTCCTTCGCTGGAGGGAGATGGGGATCTCGGAGGAGTTCGCCTCCCGGCAGCTCGCGGTCGTTGAGGCTTACAGGAAGCTTGGCATATCGACCGACTGCACCTGTACGCCCTACCAGATCCATCCCGATATGGCTCGCCGGGGCGACCATCTCGCCTGGAGCGAGTCGTCGGCCGTCGCATATGCGAACTCGGTCATAGGGGCGAGGACCAATCGGGAGGGTGGCCCTTCGGCCCTGGCGGCAGCGCTCGTCGGAAAGACGCCCTATTACGGCTACCACCTCGACGAGAACAGGGCTCCGACCCTCGGCGTCAGAGTGGAATGCGATCTTGCAGGCTCCGACTACGGGGCGCTCGGCCATATCGTAGGAAAGGTGGTCGGAGGCGGAGTGCCCCTATTTCGCTTGCCCGGCCGGCCCACACAGGAGGAGCTCAAAGCCCTCGGCGCCGCAATGGCTGCTAGTGGATCGGTTGCCCTCTTCTACGTGGAAGGCTTAATATCGCCACCAGCTGATTCAGGTGAGAATGAAGAGAGGATGACGATAGAGATGGATGAGATACGGGACGTCTACAGAATGCATTCGGGCGAGGGATCGGAGCTTGTGGCCCTCGGATGCCCCCACTGCTCAGTCCCAGAGCTCGAGGCGATTGCAGGGCAACTCAGAGGACGAGAGGTGGAAAAGGAGCTATGGATATGCACCGCAAGGGCGATCGCCAAGTCCCGTCCTGACCTGGTCGAATCGATAGAGAGGTCGGGAGCCAAGGTGATCTGCGATACGTGCATGGTGGTGTCGCCAGCTAGCGAGCGCTATAGGAAGATCATGGTCAACTCAGGAAAGGCATTGAACTATATCCCCGGGTTATGCGGCGTAATGGCTGGATTTGGCTCTACCGAGGAGTGCCTCCGCGCGGCCACGGGGAGGGATTGAAGGTGAAGATCGCCTGTCGTAGGGTATCGGGCGGGAGAGCCAAGGGTCCGGCACTTGTGAGCCGCGAGCCCATATCCTTCCTCGGATGCGTGGACCCGGAGAGCGGAAGGATTGTGGATCCTGATCACCCGCTCTTCGGGCGGTCGCTTGCAGGCGCAGTCTTGATCTTTCCCGGTGGGAGGGGCTCGACAGTTGGGTCTTATGTGATCTACCAGCTCAAGAGGAGGGGCGCTGCCCCCGCTGCCATGATCAACATCAAGACAGAGCCGATAGTGGCTGTGGGGGCGATCATAAGCGATATTCCCCTGGTTGATTGCGTTTCAGAGGAGATCCTCGAGATAAAGGATGGCGTTGAGGTTGAGGTGGACTCCGACCTAGGGCATGTCATTACTGCTGACTGAGGCCAGGGCGCCCTCCAAGATAAGCTGCCAGGAACGCATCGTTCTCATCAGGCCTTCCGACGGTCACCCTGATGTGATGATCCCCGCATCCGGGAATGGAGGCGCAGTCCCTTACAGCGATTCCCTTCCTGAGGAGATCCTCTGCCACAGTCGTGGAGCGCTCCCTCGTCTCCAGGTAGATGAAGTTCCCCCAAGAGGGACAAGCCTCCGGTAGGGTCTCCTTCATCCTCTCTCGCTCGGAGACGATCCTTGCCACACAGCGATGCATATGATCGAGATCGCCCAGGGCAGCGACTCCTGCGGCAAGCGACCAGGAGCTGATGCCAAACACAGGCGAGCACCTTCGATATTGATCAGCGATCCACTCAGGAGCGATGGCATATCCTAGGCGAAGCCCTGCAAGGCCGAAGGCCTTGGAGAGCGTGCGGCCGACGATGAGGTTCTCGTGCTCTCTGACGAGATCGACAAGGCTTATGCCAGCGAACTCAGCGTAGGCCTCATCGAGGAAGACTATGCCCTCCGTCGACTCAAGTACCTCTTTAAGCGCAACCTCATTAAGGATGTCGCCGGTCGGATTGTTCGGTGAGCAGAGGAATGCGAGCTTGTAATCACGCCTAAGCTCCTCCTGGATAACGGTGGCAGGAAATAGCGGACGAAAGACTGGCAAGGCGCCGCAGAGCCTTATCTGCAGCTCGTAGTATGGGTATGTGGGGATGAAGACGAAGGCTCGATCTTTCGGGTCGAGGAAGAGGCGGCAGATGGATGCGATCAGCTCGTCGAGCCCCGCTCCTGCGATCACGTTCTCCTCGGGAAAGCCGGCATAGCTCGAGACTGCCCGGATGAATTGGCTTCTGTCCGGGTAGCGGTTGGCTCCGGCGTCTAGGACTGCCTCCAGGGCGCGAGGTGAGGGGCCGAATGGATTCTCGTTTCGACCGAGCTGTATAACCTTCGCCATAGTCAGGCCTGATGCTTCTGCTACATCCCTGGGATCAAAACCTGCATCGTCGGGGGTTACGTCTATCAGGGCCTGCCGAAGGTTATGAGCATAGTCCTTCAAACGGATCACCTGTCGGTCTCAGGCCAACTCATGTAAATATCTGGCTCTCCGGCCGCCGGCAAGGTCGCAGATGGGGATCACATCCATTGTTGGAAGATCCTTTCCTAGAGGAAGTTTTAATAACCTTATCGGCATCCCCCCTAGGGCATGTTCAAGATCGGATTCATCAAGCTGGGCAACATCGCCACATCGCTGGTGGCGGACCTGGCCCTTGACGAGATCGCCGAGAGGACCGACCTGGAGATGAAGGTCCTCACATTCGGCCCCAAGATGACCGTCAAGGAAGCGGAAATGGCGGCCGAGGAGATGAAAGCCTGGGGCCCTCAGCTCATCGTTATATGCAGTCCAAACGGAGCCACCCCCGGGCCAACGAAGGCCAGGGAGCTTTTGAAGGGCTTTGCAGTAATCGTGATCTCCGACGGCCCTGTGAAGAAGGAGGCTCGCGATGCACTTGCAAGCGAGGGCTTTGGATGCATCATTCTCCCCATGGACCCATTGATAGGGGCGAAGAGGGAGTTCCTCGACCCGGCCGAGATGGCGCTCTTCAACGCCGATGCCCTCAAGGTGCTCGCCGCAGGCGGAGCGGTCAGGCTTGTCCAGGAGGAGATAGATAAGGCAGCGGCTTCCATTGCTGAAGGGTCCCCGGCCCTGCCCCACATGCTGGCAACGCCGGAGAGCTGCACTGAGAGGATGGAGTTCGCAGACCCCTACGCCCGAGCCAAGGCCATGGGAGCCCTCCAGATGGCGCAGACGGTTGCCTGCATAAACTCCCAGGCGTGCTTCAAGCTAAAGGAGGTCGATAAGATCGCCCTTGTAGCAGCAACGGGTCATGAGGTTATGCGCGCCGCAGCCCGCCTGGTCGACGAGGCTCGCGAGCTTGAGAAGGCCGGAGACGCCGTCTCCAGGAAGCCCCACTCCCGCGGAGGGGCGATTCTGCAGAAGAGGCGCCTCCTGGAGAAGCCCGAAAGGATCTGAGGGCCGGGCTTCTTCCAAGGGGTGGGGGGCTTGGCAAAGGCGGGGGCCTCCAATATGCCCTCCCTGGGGACTTGCGCCTGTACCGATGCCTTATTGGCGCCATCAAGGCTCTTGGCAGAGGCCTGATCCGCGAGGGGATCGCATTGTGGGATATGATGCTTTCGAAGAAGGTTGCGTATCGGTCCGCCAGGATACCTTTCGGGCTCTTTGCACCAATTTAAAAGGACCTCGAATAGCATAGTATCGCCAGGCACAATCGCCCAAGAACGCGATCGTCGGAGCCTCACACCATCCCTTCGAGCATCTCCTCGAGCTCGTCCCTCGCCCGGCGAACGGTGGCCGGATCGATCGATGCCGCCTTGCCCCTCAGCCCCTCCATGGCCGAGTGAAGCTTTTGGGCAGCTTCCATGGATCCGGGGCATGTGGGATGGACTACCACGCGCTCGGGCGAGCCGTAGATTCCAAGGAACGGGAAGATGCGGCAGGACCAGGGCCGTACGGCGTATATCTTGCAGCCGCTTTTTTCGTCATAGAAGCGACAGGGTCTGGTCTTCTTGAAAGCATAGTCGTTTCCAAGGGGCACTACAAGCTTCTTCTTTGCCCTATGAAGCGGCATCTTGAGGTGCCAGGCAATTTTTGCAACGTCTCCCCCCTTAAGCTTGATCGGATCGCCAGTTGTGCAGCAGGTGCCACAGCGATGGCAGCGAAAGACCGCCTGGCTTGCGATGCGATAATAGTCGACTGCGGTGTATCCCAGGGCCTCGGGAAGCGCGGTTGCCTGGAGGAGGAGGCGAGCGATCTCCCTCACCCTCTCCGCCTCCTCCTCGGCTGATCGATCCACCTCGATGCTTGCCTGGCCGGCCCCGGCCTCTTCGCTTGCGCTCATCCGATCAGACCTGGAAAGGCCCCCTCTCCATGGGGCTCTCAACTATTGCCTCGTACTCATCCTGGCTCAGGTACTGGGGGTCATAGCTGTAGCCGAAGCGATCCATGTTCCTTGAAAAGGAGCGCAGGTGGTTTCTCGATCCTCGCATCAGTGCCTCGTATACCAGGATGACGTCCTCGTTGTCCGTTCCATCGAGACGCTCCTGCAGGTCGAAGATGTCCAGCTCCTCGATGGTCGCCCCCGTCTTTAAGGAATCTTCCAGCGTCCCAGCCGCTGACAGCTGGTCATATAGAGTCTGCATCTGGGGATTGACGAAGACTCCAGCCTCGCCCGTGTCCGGATCCAAGAGCTCGTACTTGTCCAAGAGGAGCTTCACCGAGTCCATATGCGTCTGCTCGGAGGCTGCTATATTTCCGAAGATGGGCTGGCTGAACCGGGATGCAAGGGCCAGGTAGACGTCCCTTGCAAGCTTCTCCTCCTCCCTCATGTAGAGGAGGCCTGCTTCCTCGCTCTCGTTCAGCGTACCAGCGGGAATCGCCGCCACCGCATCCCTGATTGATACAATATCGAGTGATGTTATGTCCTGCGATTCCGCCCCAGAGGCGGATCCTGCCATGACCAGGAGGACGGCCATGAGGGCGACTCCACATATTGCGTATGGTCTCATGATGTTGTTTATGGGCGGCATGGGATAAATAAGTGGTCGTGGATGGACTTGCGAAGAAGGATAGTGATCACATGGGTCGGGAGAGGTCGATTCTGCCTTTAGGCCTCCTCGATATTGAATCCTCAATTCATCTGGTCATTGGTACGAATGCCTCCTGATACCAAATAAATATAGGAAGTCTTAAGAAGGAGTTGATCATATATAACGGTTGAAGGAGGTATTACGCTGAATTTGAAAGCATATACCATTGCCTTCTTGGCGCTATTGATGATCGGAACTGCCTTTGCCGAGGAGCCAGCCGCAGATCAGATCAAGGCGATGGTCGCCGAGGAGGCTATCAATCTTGCTACATACTCATACGAGAGGGTTGCAGAAGCATCGATTCGTTACAGCAACAGCTCCTTCGAGGCAGATTTCCAGGCCTCGAAGGTCACCCAAGGAATGGTGAACCTCACCTCCCAGGAGGGATGGTGGGAGGCCAAGCTGACTGCCACTGGCAGAGAGGAAAGCCTCGGCTGGGAGGGCTACTTCGTCAATGGATCCGAGTACTGGAAGGAGGGCGATAATTGGACCGAGTTCATAGTAGACGATCCGGCGAGCATTATGGCCGATTACAACGAGATGCCGGGCCAGGCAAACCTGGTGAACCTCTCGTCGATGGAGCTCGTGGGGACTGAGATCTGCGATGGCGAGGAGTGCTACGTTCTTTCCGGCACACCTCCCGAGCCCGTTCTTCAAAGAATGCTTGGAGTTCAACTCCTGGCAGCCTTTTACCCATCGCCCTTCACAATGCCATCCGAGCTTGGGGATGAAGATGAAGAGGTGCTTGAGATCTCGAACCTGATGAACAACAGCAGCGTCGAGATTACGGCCTGGGCATCCAAGGATTCCGGCCTTTTAAAGAGGCTCGATATCAACTCCAGCCTCGTCATGACGCCGGAGATGATGGGCATCTCCCCTTCAGAGTTCAGGATAGAGAGCACTTTGAACGAGTCGACCACCTACAGCCAGTTCGGCTCATCGATTGAGATCGAGCTGCCGCCCGAGGCGCTGGAGGGCGAGACCTACCGGACCGAGGGGACCGACTGGAGATGGGCGGTCTTCGGCAAGATCAAGCCATAGATTGGGGGGATTGAGTTGATGAGAAACGTTTGGCTAATGGCGAGGAAGGCCGCCTTGTTGGGCCTCATCCTTTTCGTCGTCCTTGCAGCCTGGCTGCCCTCCTGCAGCGCGGCTGCGCCATCAGATGACCCGGCCAGGTCCTACTGCGTAAAAAACGGCTATCTCTATCGAGCGGCTCCGGAGTTGAACAACGGGATGGGGGTATGCGAGTTCTCCGATAAATCCTGGTGCGATGCCCAGGCATTCTATGCAGGAGAATGCGGACCCAATCGCATCCCCTGGACTTCGCCGAGCTATCAATACCCGGTGGGTGGATCCTGGAACTCTACCATATCTCGGATGTGCTCTGAACGCGGCGGAAGGCTGCAGGAGGTACACACCCCCTACGGGGACATGATACTCTGCATCCTGCCCGGGGGACAGACTTGCAGCCCCGAGTCGCTCTACAGCGGAAGCTGCTGGCAAGACGACTGGCTGACCTACGCCCGATCCTGGCTTAACGCCCCCTAAGGGGGCGCCGCTGCCAGAGTTTTTTTTTTGGCGACTATTCAGCCATTCCCTTGCGCGCTTTGCGAGCATCCAATGGCGGGGGATACTACATCCTAACATCTATCCCATTTGCCGAGAGATACTCCTTCACCTGTCTTACGGTGTACTCCCCTCGATGGAATATCCCTGCAGCAAGCGCAGCATCTGCTCCCGCGACTGAGAAGGCTTGGAGCATGTGCTCGGGGTTTGCCGCGCCGCCGCTTGCAATCACCGGAATCGAGACAGCATCGCAGACGGCCTTCGTCAGCGGCAGGTCGTAGCCCTCGTTAGTGCCGTCCCTGTCCATGCTGGTCAAGAGGATCTCGCCTGCCCCGAGCCGTTCCATCTCGCGGGACCACTCGATCGCATCAAGGCCGACGGGCTTTCTTCCGCCGTATATCACAACCTCGAACCAGGCCCGGCTTCCATCCTCAAGCTCGAATACGTTTACGCCATCGCGGATATCGGTATTTCGGCGGGCATCTACTGCAACGGTGATGCGGCCGGAGCCAAACGCCTTCGAGGCCTCTGCCACAAGCTCTTTGTTCAGCACTGCTGCAGTGTTCATTCCGACCTTCTCTGCACCAGCATCGAGGATCTCCTTGATGCCTTCCATGGTGCTTATCCCGCCGCCGACCGCAAACGGTATGGAGACCTCCTTGGCGGTCCTTTTCGCCACATCCACCATGGTCTTTCTGCCCTCATGAGATGCTGTTATGTCAAGAAAGATCAGCTCATCCGCCCCCTGCTCCTGATAGCGGCGGGCAAACTCGACAGGGTCTCCCTGCCTCTTCAGGTCAATGAACTTCACGCCCTTGACGACCGAGGGCTGGCCATCGACTACCTTCACGTCCAGACACGGTATGATCTTTGCATAACTTTTCATAACGGCGCTGAAGGGCGGATGGGCAAAAAGGCTTGTGCTGGATAGTGGGGCATAAGCCTAGCACAACCGATGCCTTCTTGGGGGGATTGGCCGGAAGGCTCGATGGTCTGCTCGTCGCAATAATCAGGGGCGAAGCTGGGGTGGTCTGTGATCTGCTTTATGGGCATATGGTGCGAGCCGTTTCTTGGCTGGACGCATCCCGGATCCTTCTTCTCGATACTGGGGGACTCTTCCGCGATTTTCACAGCGGCGTCGGGAATCGCGCCTATGGCGAAGGCCACTGGAGATAGCCAGCGCCGAGGGGCGAGAGGATGATATCATCGGGTTTCATGCCCACCACCCGTTCCGCCGCGTGTTTTATCGCAGCTCAGGATCGGGGATAGCAGCCCATCTTCGGGCATAACACTGGTATCCGCGGAATGCCGGCTTCAATGAGGGCAGCAGACGATCTCCTCGCCCTGGCGGAGTGCTTCGGCCTTGCTCATGATGGGCATGGCGGCACCTCTGCGACGCAATATTTGGTGGTGTGAACTCTGAGTATCCCCACCTTCCGGCCCATGAGAGGGTTCAACCTCTCTTCGATACCAGGAGGCAGGATCACCTCGAACTCGCCGACCTTGGCGAAGATCGATCCATCCACCTCCCGGGCTTCCAGCAGAGTTCCCACGACCTCCTGCAGGTTTCGAAGGACGATAGGTGGCAGGTTGGGGATCATGGTTCCCCCTCCTGAGGCCCGAAAGCCACAGCCCTTGAACCTTCTGTAGGATAGATCAGCGCCCCTCGGGCTCCTATAACCCTTGAGACGGAAACGATTCCAAAAACTTCGAGCACTCTGACTCGGTTTCTCAGTGTGTTCTCCGATCGCTGTTTCAGCAGCGGCCGGATGGCTTCCCAGATCGAGCGTCCGGGACTCTCTATGACTTCCCTTACGATTTCCTTATCGATTTCATCCCATTCTCGCATACCCCACCGCCCAGGGCACGGGGTAGGCGGCATTACAACCCTTCCGCAAAGCTTATGTTGCCCCACGGTGGATTATAATGCAGCCTTGGGAGGAGTCCTGATCCGCCAAGATCGATGCGGACTTCTCCCGGGCCCTTCACATTTCTTTTTGTTTCTGTACCTCTTAATGCAATACGTCTTTCGGAGCACGGCGAAAGTGATTGTCCCTATAGTCGGAACGGTGATGTCTTCCATACCTATGTATACTATGTATACTATTTATACCTTGTGGCACTCAGTAGAAAAAGTATAAATAATAAACATGCGTATAATGGAATATGTCTGAAGAGGTCACTACGATCAAGATCACAAAGACGACAAAAGAGCGCCTGGCTGCACATGGCAGGATGGGTGATTCCTATGAGGAAGTCTTAGTGAAAATATTAAATAGACTTGACGTATTAGAAACTGAATTAGCAAAGAACAGTGCCAACTCGATTCAATAAGGAGAAGAGATGTAGCTTGCATCATGTATATAGAAGGTGAGTTGAATGGATCTTATCGATAAAATACGTGAAACTGCGTTACGTATTCCTAACCAGATTGAACATATTCAAACGGAAGAAGCAACTAAAAATGCACTTGTCTTGCCATTTATTAATGCTTTAGGGTATAATATATTTGACCCAACGGAAGTTGTACCTGAGTTTACAGCAGATGTCGGAGTAAAGAAAGGGGAAAAAGTTGACTATGCTATTCTAAAAGATAAGAGACCAATAGTATTATTTGAATGTAAATGGTGCGGGGCAGATCTCGATAAAGAACATGCATCGCAACTTTTCCGATACTTCAGTGTAACGGATGCCAGATTTGGAGTTCTCACTAACGGTATTATTTATAGATTCTATTCTGATTTAGATCAACCTAACAAAATGGATTCGAAGCCTTTTATTGAATTTAATATGCTTGATATAAAAGAGCAACTTGTCAATGAGTTAAAAAGGTTTTCGAAATCTTCGTTTGAGCTCAATAGCAACCTAGCTGCAGCAAGCGAATTAAAATATATGGGCGAGATAAGACGGCTTTTAGAAGAAGAGATGATAAATCCATCTGATGACTTTGTCAAATTCTTTGCTTCTCAAGTGTATCCCGGCAAATTGACCCAACCAGTAAGAGAGCAGTTTACTAAGATTACTAAAAATACATTTAAACAATTTATTACTGATAAAATAAATGATAGATTAAAATTTGCACTTGCCGAAGGAGATTTAGCTTCACAACCGCAAAACCACGAACTGGAAGTACCTACAAAGGAGGAGGCTAGTGCTAAAAAGGGTGCGAAGATTATTACAACTGAGGTTGAAATAGAAGGATATAATATTGTTAAATCGGTATCAAGTGATGTGATTGATGTAAATCGCTTAACTATTAAAGATACATCAAATTATTGTGCAATTGTCCTTGATAATTCAAGCCGGAAAACCATTTGCCGTTTATATTTTAATGGTCCACAAAAATATATTGGCATATTCGATGAGCTAAAAAATGAAGAGAAAATTAGATTAGATGAAATTAAAGATATCTCTTATCATAAAGATAAATTATATTCTATTATAAAATACTACGACTCGCAAAAGCCTAATGGACCAACAGAACAATCTATGGTCTCCTTTGTGTTTAAGGGGCAGAGGTATGAAGTTAGATATTGGAAAGATATGTTTATTCAAATATGTAATATGATGGCCTCAACTCATAAGGATAGATTTGAAGACATCTTTCAGCTTTCAGGTAGAAAGAATCCATTATTCTCACGAGATCCTGCGGATCTGCGATCTCCTGCTCAAATAGAAGGTACTGATATCTATGTTGAAGTTAGTTTCGGGGCTAAGTATTTAATTAAATTAGCTAAAAAACTAATTTCGATATTTGGCTACTCAGAGGATGACCTCGAAGCGGAATACCAATAATATAAACGGAGCTGTATAATTCAACCTACAGGAAATAGCGGAGTTACACCGAGAAGGTAGTATCTCAGTTGCCTGCTGGATGCAATAGGTGGTAGTAGTTAAAGCTATATGTAGTCGTCGGAGGAAGATTTAGCTTCATGAAATGAAGCCCTTATATGCTAACAGCATATCTACATATCCCTATCTCCCTTACAACAATCGGAAAAGGATTGATGTATAAAAGTAGGTTAAATTGATTTAAATGGGGGCATAAAATATTGAAAATTTACGTTTAATAAACTTTGGCAAGGATATGTTGCAGAAATTTGATAAATATCTGAAAATGGAGGAGATTAAGCCGCCAATGAGAGCATATGTCCGGCATTTCGTTACCGATTTAGAAATATCAGAAAGTAATAGAAAGAGAACTGAATCATACGAGATTATTCAAAAACCGGATTGGGGAAAAATAATATACGATTTCATCGATCAAAAAATCGATAGCCATCCTGAATATAATAAATTAGTACAAAGTATTATAACTGATTATAAAGATAATATTAATAAGATAACTAAAGGCTATGACGAAAGAATGCAGTCCGCCATGTTTTTAAAAACATTTATACAAAGACTACTATTTGAAAAATTAACTTCCGAGCTAACAGATGATACAATTATTGAGTATGCTTCGTTATTTATATCCGAGTTGGAGCTAGCACAATCGGATTATTTATGCATTTGTTTTTTAGATGGAATATTTATTGAGCCAAACAATATACATATCAACTCCGGGTGCATTATTAGACAAATCGAAAAATCTGATCTAGAATATACAAGGGATTTGTTCTTTGATACAAATACATATTTAAAGATGAATCCTTCGTCAATCCTCGAAATAAAATTATCTGCTAAAAACGATCAAGAGTGTTTGGCATATATCGAACGAATCCTCGATTGTTTAAGGTTATATAAATTAGATTCTGTTTACACGCTTTTGGTCAAACTCTCCAAGAAGACGGTAATTTGGGAAAAGGGTCAATATATAATTGGAATTAACAGGAATTATACTAATTGGTATAACTATACAATTAACAAATCGGAACAAGATACTTTTATAAAATTTATCAATAGAATCTCGGATAAATTGTTAAAGGGAGATAAAACGATATCTATATCCAGTAGAGGTTATAATTTTGCTCTAATGGAATTTGTAGATCTTGATATAAGAATACTGATGGCAATAATGGGTCTCGAAGCTCTATTTTCAAAAGATCCCGGTGAAAATACATTTAAATTAAGTCTCAGAGTAGCGAAGTTATTAAATAATCTTGGCTTCGAGTCCCTAAAGGTTAAAAGATGTGTAACAGAAATGTATATTATTCGAAATAAGATTATTCATGGATCAAACACTAGACAAAAAGATAAAGATAAAAAAATATTTACATACATAATTAAATATCTTAGGATATCGATAGTAATTTTTTTATTAATTGGTATTGGAAAAAAAGAAATGATAAACCTTTTAGATAACTCTATGATAGATGAAGAGAATAACAAAATTTTAAAAGATAAATTAACGCAAATTCGTATGGAATTGGGAGATGTACTTTCGTGAAGGTGTTTAGATCCCCTCAATTTCGCTTGATAATAAGGGGAAAGGACGTCCCAGCTGCCCCCCCTGCACGATCCTCCCATGGCGCCGCTGTATGCGCGACAAGCCGGTCCATGCGGCAGGAGGTCCGGGGGCCGGGATGGCAGCCCGGTCGCGCATCGTCCTGATTCGAGCGGCTTCCCCGTGGCAGGAGAGGCGGTGGCCCAGGTTCGGGGGATGGGATCAGGCTGCCACGGTGTGCAGCCTCCCCATCAAGTTTGCTATCTCATACCTTATATATGACGATCTGGATCTTCACGGTGGCTTGCACACCCCACAAGGGACGTACCCCGCTAACCTGGCATCCTCGGAGCTTGAGAACCAAATCCGATTCTGAGGCAGGATCTTTTCTGCCCATACGCAGGAGGGGTAATGGTACTTATTGGACTGCGTAGAGCCCACAAACTGCCCCTCTGTAGTATCCGCCATCTGGCCCGATTCAGACTGAGATACCCCCTCGGCCCACCAATCACTGGGGACAAATTCGTTATTTGTGAAGTCGTTGATCACCGCGTAACCCGAATCTACCAAGATGCGATTGAACGGGTGGGTTAAATTGATGAATACATTGACGTGTTCCGGTTCGTCCCCCGCCATGAGCCGGAAATAATCAAGGGCCGTCTCTTTGCTCATAATCGAAGTATTGGTCGAGATTATGGCGTCCTCCAGGTAGACCACAGCGATAAGACGATCATACATATCCCGCCCGTCCACCGACCTATTATCGATATCCAGCCAGACCGTTTTGCCCAACAGGTACTCAGTGGTGAAAGCCTTAGCCGGCTCCCCCTCTGGAGTGCTCATCTCCGGGGAGTCCACATCGGCCAGCCTCACCCGTTCGATCTCGTATAAGATCCGGGGATCGGTCTTCTCGACTCTGAGATCGAAGGTGTTACCGTCGACAACGTAGGTAACTATTCCGCTCATCTCGTCGGGGGCCGCCAACGCCAGAATCGGCAAAAGAGAGATCAGGGCCAACATGGCCAAAATGGGATTCGTTCTCGTTATCATCCACCCCTCACGCTCACTTGTATCTGGTCCTAAATAACAATAATGGTGTGATTCTACGTAGACTCGACAGACGATGACGACTGCGATTGCGGCGAGCTTTGCAGATGGTTCTGGGGGCCTGATAGCCGGTGAAATGATTGCAGCCACTTGGTGGAAATGGCGGTATAAACTGGCCAGTTATGGCGGCATAAGGCGATCCACCTGCCCCCCCTGCGTGCTACCAACAGGGGCCGTGGCGCCATCGGATGCGCGATGGGCGGGCCCATGCGGCAGAGAGCCGGGATCGCGGGCAGACCTCCTCGCAGCATGATCGCTCGGCAGCCCATAAGCCAGATGTACGCCCATATTATCGCAGCCAGAGCTTGCTGCAGCGCACCGCCGCCCTTTGGCTCCGGCATAGTTGGATTGTTTTACATCGCCAATGACACTGCCTGCGCCTCACTATTCCTGCATGATTATCGATATGCTGCGGCTCACCTCGGACACCCCATGACGAAATAAATGGCTCATCCCTGAAATCACCTATGATCCTCACCCACACAGTTCAGCGAAGAGCTAAAAAGCAGGCCTTTGACATGAGATGTCAAAGATTCAAAGATTACAAATTAGATCATACGCTTTATATGAAATTAATGATTTATTAATGATGCCTGCCTATAAATATGATGCACACTAACTCCACACAAAATGAAGCTGAAAATCACAATAACCGGCCCCAAGGTTCATGATGTGGGATATCGGCCCTATCTGACTGAGCTAGCCATGCGTTTTGCTCTTAGGGGCTTTGAAGTCTCCAATGATGAAGACGGTGGGCAGCAGGTAGTCATTGCCTTGGTTGAATGTGATGACGCAAAGGCTAAGAAATTCTACAATGCCACTGAAACAAAGCGCCCCCAACTTGCCGTAGTTGAAAGCGTGAAATCAGAGGATTATGCCGGGGATGTCATGCCGCTTTGGCAGTTTGCATCTATAAACACCGCATCTCAGATAAATAAAGCCATCCCACTCCTGCTGGAAATCAAAGATAGCATCAAAACTAACGGCGATTCCACTCTTCATGCCCTTAGGGAAATTAAGGAGGATACCAGCGTAATCAAGGCCAATGCCAATGCCACACTTCATATCCTGGAGGAGCTCAAAGAGGACGTCCAGCCAAGATTTACCACGCAACTAAGGCAGGTACAGGAGGATATCCGGACAATAAAGGAACGGTTGGGTATGTCTTGAAATTATTGGGGAGGATGTTGTGCAAGATTCAGTCGAATATGATGTTATTGGCGGGTGTAAAACTGTACAATTTCGGCAGTATAAGGCTTTCCCACTTGTCTTCCCTTGCATGCCCCCTATAAAGGGCCGTGGCGCCCTCGGATGCTCGTCGAGCCGGTTCGAGCAGGTCGTTGCGGCAGGAGATGCCCGAGAGCTTTAGGGATCGAAGACCACAACCCTTTTCTTCTGCGTTAGGAGTTACGCAGTTGACGGGCGACCTGGGAGTCAAATGCATAATAACTATCATCAAGTGGTATAAATCAAGTTATTAGGCACCATCATGAGATATTTGCTTAAGATCTTTCACATTCGGCAATCCAACTGCGTAAGTCCTATGCGTTCCAAGGTATAGCTTATATCAGGAGGATTGATGCTTAGCCCTATTGTCTCACCAGATCAACCTCGAAGGATATGGTCTCCATGGCCACAAGGCCGTGCCCCCATTGAAGCTATCCTTTAAGCAGGTAGCCGCCGTCTACCGGAAGGGCCACTCCTGTGATGAAGCTTGCCTCCTCCGAGAGCAGAAATAGAACCGCCCTGGATATCTCCTCCGGCCGTCCCAGACGTCTCATCGCATGGGCGTTGACCAACTGCTCGAACTTCTCCTTGCCCATCTTCTCGAAGAGAGGCGCGGTCAGCTCCGTTCGGATGTAGCCCGGACAGACGGCATTCACCCGTATATTTTTATCCGCATAGTCAAGGGCCAATGACTGAGTCAGCCCAATCAGCCCGAACTTGCTTGCGTTGTAGGATGTGCGAGTGCGAAATGGATTCAGGCCGCCCACGGAAGAGATGCTGACAATGCTGCCGCCCCCCGCTTCCAACATCTGCATAACTGCCGCTTGACAGCAGTTGAAGGATCCAGTAAGGTTCACGTCCAGAGTAGCTATCCAGTCGCGATAATCGGTGTGCACTATGTCGTTTCGAGAGGGGTTGATGGCAGCGCTGTTGACCAGCCCATAGATGCCTCCCCAGGATTTCTTGATAGAGTCAAAGACCTCTCTCACCATCTCCCGATCGGAGACGTCACATGGATGAATGAAGAAATCCGTATCTTCAGGAGCGATGGCCATCTTCGCCCGCTCCATCTTTTCAACGCTACGCCCTAGGATATGCACGCTTGCGCCCTCGAGGTGTAGGTCTCTTGCGATCTGGAGACCGATGCCCGATCCACCGCCTGTGACTACAACCGTCTTTCCCCTGAAACGCGCTTCGTCAGAACGAAGGCTGAAGCCCCTATCTTCCTTCATGTTTATCATCTCGTTATCGATAGGAATCGGAGTGTATCAGCCGATACTATTTTGACCCCCATATAACCGACCCGCCCTCCTTGAGTATAAAGTTCACGTCTCTCTACCTTCTCCGAAAGCTCTGTCCGTTCATGTTCAGGATCATTTCGTTGTCTGTTTGTTATACTATGGAGAATAGCCGTAGTAATGTCACTGTCGGTCCAAATCTGCCCAAAAGCGGCGGCTTATAACTATCCGCCTGCCGATCTATGAGGGACACTCTCAAGGGTGAGAATGCTAGATGAGGATGATTACAGAGCTAGCCAAAGCGTGCTGTAACCATGGGAGGGGGATAATGCTGAGCAAAAGGTTTTGGCCTATGATGACTATGCGCAATCCGACGGGGAAAGCTATTGATGACGAATCTTCTTGATGCAGCAATCGGCGGCGAAGAGGTACCTGCCATCAACGCGGTAGCCAAGGCAGAAGGTGTGAGGCCAAGCCTTCTCTCCAAGCAGGTGGCTTTGGGGCACGTTATCATACTCCAAAGGGAGAGCAAGCCGCCCGTAGGC
>JAFGMR010000022.1 GCA_016927425.1 Methanotrichaceae archaeon
CAAATATCCACAGTGACGATGAAAGATTCTCGATCATGCATTATCTGGTTGCTCATTCGCTGTTTGCATATCATTATACGTTGGCATTTTTAGGATCTGCTCAGGGGTAGCCGGTACTCCCGACCCCCGAAGCCGATTGAACTGCTCATGGAAGCGATTTGTGATTTCATCATAGGCATCTTCAATAATAGTAGCAAGTTTAAAATATTCAGTATCTTTATGCCGATCCTCCAGCAGAAGATATCGATCATCGATGAGGAGACTGTGACGGGGAGGCCGTTTTGATATTATGTATATATTGATATTACCTCCATACAGTTTCACGAGACCAGCCAACTTAGTTTTTGTATCCTCATCAAACGCTTTAGGGCCGCATATTCCCTCGACGTCAAATCCTTTTTCTAGCGCAATTCTAATTGATTCGACATCCTTGCACTCCCCCCAGATGAACTCCAGCTTATGCTTGCCTTTCTTTTTTGATAGCTTCTCAATCGTCTTGAGCTTCCACTCATGTGTTTGCGATGGTCCGCTAGGTCCTTTGGGAAAATGAATGACCCTCTTAGATCTTCTTCCCCACGGACTATTGAACTTCCAAGGTACTCTAAAAACGATATGAACAACACCCAGCGCGATAAGAGCTACGCTAACTGCGCCACCGATCAAAATTGCCATTTGAGGGAGATCAGCAGACATGTCCCTCCGCCATACCGCTCATCCGCCCATCAACCACCATATTTTACAGCCAATGCACAATCGCCCTTTAGGATTGATGGACCGCCGCATATAGTCCTTTTGGTCAATATATACCTTTGCCCTATAGCAAAGAGATTCGACTAATATGTATCTCCCAGAAATATTTATACTCATGGCCCGATCCATTATCCAGGGCGCGGTGATGATATGGCCTGTCTGATCGATGATGAGGATATTGAGTTCTGAGCGCCCTATAGATCCCTTCCCGGCACGAGATCGCATCCTGTGCAGCGGTAGCACATAGTCAAGGCAGAATCCCCCCGTAGCCCGGAGCGGTCGAGCGCCCTCTTGGCGTATCGTGCTAACCGAAGCAGCCTCTCGGGCCCCGGTCGCACCATATCGAGCTCGCCGCGGCGAAGCGGATGAGGGTAGACGGGCCGAAGAGTCGGCAGGATCCCGGCCTCCGCGAGCTCATCGATTCCTTCCATCAGGGTTCGGTCGGACTCGCCTAGGCCGACGATGACGTTAGAAAAAACATGGCCACGGCCGAAGATGGGCACAGCCTCGCATAGCGCCTCCATGATCTCCTCGAATGAAAGTCCTGGGCAGACGCGGGGGAAGAGGTCGCGGTCGACGGTCTCCAGGTTGTACTTGACCTCACATGCCCCCGCTGCTTTCAGGAGCTGGTTGGATCGCTTCGTCGGACAGACCGAGACCCCTATCGGCACGCGAAAGCAGCCCAGCCGTTCGACGAGTTGCACTACCCGATCCACCTCCCCCTCTGGGGAGACCTCGACTCCGCTCGTAAGCGATATCGCCTTGAGTCGGCCAGTTGCTGCGGCCCGTGTAATCATCTCCTCAATGCTCGCAAAGGATTTCACGGCGCCGCAAAGTATTGGAACTGCGCAGAACTTGCAGTTGTATATGCAGCGCTCGCAGACGGTGATGTATGCCTGATCGGGACAGTGGCAGAGGGGCTCGACGAGCGTGCCCCTTGCAACCTCCCGCCCTTCGCAGGAGAGGATCGCTTCGCCTTCCAAGCGTTCGAGAAGAAGGGGGGAGGTTGGGTCCTCGGCGAGCCGGACCAGCCGGTTCCCGGATCGAAAGAATATGGAATGTCCCCCCGCCCCCGGGCCGGCCGTGGACCTCTCGCCAGAGAGGTGCTGCCCATGCCTCACTGACCCCACCGACAGGAGGTAGGCCTTCGTCTCAAGGTCCATATCCTTCCGGAAGCCTCAATGGTTTATAGCCCTGATGCCGCCGGGCCGTTTCGCTTTTGAATCATAGACGAAAAGGATTGAACATGATCCTATGGCTCTACCACGATCATCCTAAAGAGGCGCCCGTCCTCGCCCGGGCGATAGCCCATCTCTACGGGATTGAGGTCGAGGATCGCGGGAGGCTCTCAATGCCTGCAGGTGCCCAGCAGAACGCAGCTTTCCTCCTGCGCCACCTGGAGAGGAGATCCGGGGCCCACCCAACCCTCTGGCTGGTGGATAGAAGCCTATTCTTCCCAAGAACTGGAGAGCTCTTCGGCTGCGCTGCAGGCCGGCTCGCCCTCCTCTCGGGAGCCGACCTCGACCTCGATACTCTCGTTAAGGAGGCCTTGCACGAGGTAGGACATATCCTAGGCCTCGATCACTGCAAAGGACCATGCCTCATGAGCCTCTCCAGATCGCACGAGGAGGCCAGGGCGAAGCCCCCCGTACTCTGCCCTGACTGCTCCGCCCAACTGGAGAGGCTTCTTTCACCCTAGGAGACGACAACGACGTTGCTTGCTCCCATATGCTTCCTGTAGACGTTGTCCTCGAACATGCGGAAGTCATACCTGCCTGGGCCCGGCGGAACGAAGGTGATCTCACCACAGCTCCGCCCTCCAAGCGACTGCATATCGATCATGAACTTGTCGGGGCTCGTCATGGTGTACATTCCAATGACGCCGTTTGGCTTTGCCCCCCAGAACGAGACGGAGATCGCCTCGCCGGATGTTGCAGTCGATGGAGTTGCAACGATCCTAACGCCGGAGCTTGCCGCAACGTGCACAGGCCCGCTTACGGCGATCGCTGCCGCCTCGCCCTCTCGGAACAGGCGGAAGTCGTAGCTTCCAGCCGATTGAGGGGCGATGAAATTCAGCTGGCCCCGGCTGGAGCCGGCAAGAACCCTCTTCTCGATGGGCCGGTCGTCGGACCCTCCGGAAGGAAAGACCCCGACCCAATCGCCGAAGAGGCCGGGGGCTCCGGAGTAGGTGATCACAATCATATCGCAGGTGCTCGCGGACTGGATGGATGCGGATACATCCGGGACCTCAACCGCTATGGCGATGGAGGAGAGAGGCCCACCTTCATCGAAGATCCTCAAGTCGTACGATCCCTCTTCTGCCGGCACCATCAGGTTCGCGCTTCCAGATCCCTCGACCCCCACCGCTTCGATTGGCGAGGTGCCATTTGCGGGCAAAAGCTCTATTCGGCCACTCGTCCCCGAGGGAAGGCCATATCTGACCTCCATCTCCTCTCCCGGATTGTAAGCGATCCTTTCTAGCATCAACTCTCCCCTTCCACCTGATCGATAGACGAAGGCTGCATTTTCTGAGGCCAGAGGATAGCGATCCTTGCTCGAGCCGCCGGGAATGGCAAGGCCAGCATCGCAGATGCCGTCCCGGTTTCGGTCCGTGCATCCTTCCGCCAGGTCGTCGAAGTCGATGAAGCTGTTTCCACTCAATCCATCGTCCCAATCGTCAAGGCCTTCGTCGTAGGCGTTCTGGCCGTTATTCGCAAACCGGTTATTGCTGATGACGTTCCCCCGGGCCTCCCTTCCCAGCTCTCGAACGTCCTCGCCTTCCAGGGTCGGCATATACTTTATCGAGACGCCCAGGCCGCTTTCTGCAGGCGTCATGCTCCCATCCACCTCTCGTGGCAGGATCTCGATTCCCCTTCCGTTAAATTCAATGAGATTGGAGGCGATGGCATTTCCCCAAGCACCCCTAAGAGCGATTCCAATAGCATTGCGCCGGAAGATGCTCTCAACGATTGTGTTATTTCCAGAGTCCTCGACCAGGATTCCGCAGTTTGCGTTTCCCAGAACGCTAACGCCTCGAATGACATTGTTCCGGGATAGTATCTTGATTCCAGCGTCGCCCTCCTCTTCGCCCCCGCCGGATACTATCAATCCCTCCAGAGTGCATCCGTCGGCCGAGAGTGTTATCGCGCTTCCATCGCCCGATGCGTCGATGGTCGGGAGGCCATCGCCCTGATCGAGCCCTACGAGGGAGATCCCCGCCCTAAGGAACACGTTCTCATGATACGTTCCGCCGGAGACGAAGACCGTCTCGCCAAACGAAGCCATCTCCACGGCATCCTGAATGCTTTCGCCCGGCGTGACCGTGACGGCCTGGCCCGATATGGCAAGGAGCAGAGCCGCTGCGGCGAGGATGGAGGCAGTTAGCCAAGGGGAATCGAGCAACTTCTGCATGGCCCGACGTGGGCTCACGGCGCTATAAACGTTTGTCCGTCACCCCTTCTGCCAAAGGACGCGGACGGAGTGAAGGATCCCTGGCAAGGATGGCCGTATTGCATCGAAGACAGCACCCCTGGAAGCGGGGCCTCGGCGATAGCATCTTCGGAGCCGGGCGTTTGAAGGGCCCTCTGCGACAGGCCTTCCGCTGCCCCTTCCCCCGCCAGGAGAGCGGCCGTTCATCCAGGGGCGGTCAAGCCTCCGAATCCGGGCCAAGCTGCCCCCTCCGTCTCACCTTGCACCGCCCCCGCCGCCCCCGAATCCGCCACCGCCTCCAAACCCGCCGCCGCTGCCACCAAGTCCGCCGGAGCTGCTGCTGGGAGGAGACGTCATTCCATAGGAATGCATGAAGATAAGCGGCATATCTCTCGCAGCATCGACATGCGGGATCGTGACGTTCAAAGACTTCATCGCCTCGACGACTTTATCACCTACTCCGAGGGCTGTTCCGTATACCAGCCACTCCTGCCAGATGTTGAGATCCTCAGGCGCGTACTTCTGGATTGAGGCAAAGCTCGATAGATGCTTTCTGAATGCGTCCCACTCAAGCTTCTCTTTATAGTAGTCCTCCTTCCACTTCCCGAAAAGGGCTGTAGGAGATATCGCTACCGCCACTAGCTGAAGCGCAAGGATCGAGACCTTGGCCACAACTGGAGAGGAGAAAAATCCCACAAGTCCTCCGAGGTGGGGTCCAAATGCGAAAATAAATATCAATAATACGAAGAGTACGCCAAATCCCCTTCCCCGGACCCACCGGCCAGACTCGGTTAAGAAAGGTCGCAGAGATAATCTGGGCTTTACGACGAATGTACTGGATAGCTCTTTGTTCGGGGCATACATCAGACGCTTCATCCTCTTCCGGACGGCTTCCAGGCCTGACGCACCTTTCCCTTTTCCAGCCTCAGCCTCTTTTCTCATCCTCTCGAGGCTTACCTCGAGAATTGCCGTAGAGAAGATCCCGGATGGGGCATAATCCTTGAGAAATCCAAAGACGTCTCTCTCGTAATCGTCGTCAAGCGCCTCAGGCCCTTTCAGCAGCCTCATCCTCAAGATCCTTTTCGTAGACGTTTTGAGAAATCCCTTCTCCTCGGTCTCCGAAGGTTCGATGTTAATTATCCCACGGCGATGAAAGTCAAGAAGCGTGGCGTAGAAACCGTTCTCGTTAAACGCGAAGGAGTCGCCGGAAAAGACCAGGTTCACAAGCCAGGGCTTTCTCTTCTCAGGGACGAAGCTGAGGGTCTCTGGCACCATATACACCCCCTCCTTGCCTGATCTCCGGTAGATCAGAAAGAGCGCTACCGGCATGAGGAGGATGAGCCCTGTCAAACCATAGTTGAGCGCCCTATTGGCCGTCGTTCCTCCAAGACCTGCCGCGTTTGCGGCAATTGTCTTATTCCCGACGTCATAGACCTGCCGCGGAAAGCCGTCCATGATCCCGGCGACAGCTGGATCGAAGAGGATCTCGACCTCAAGAAGCTCGTCCTTCGGGCTTGCCCCCCTCATCAGCCATACGTCCCCCTCCTGGACTACGTCCATCGGAGGGTGAGGATATATCCGGCGAACGTAGCCGTTCTCGTCGTGGATTGCAATTGTCGCCGACCTATACGGGAGATGCTCGCCTGCCAGCATCAGGTTCAGATGACAGTATTGATCGTCGCATTCCAGGGGAGGATGGACCTTGAATACGTAGCCGATCTCGTATCGACCCTTGGAGAACATCTCCGGCCGAAAGCAGCCAACCTCGCTCTTCATTGCCAGGTCCCGAATCGCAGGGACGCTCGCAGCGTCTCCGGATAAGACCTCGACTCTACCCGACCAGTCCTTTATGTAAGAGGTGGATCCCTCAGGAGGGCGGACCGCCACTAGCTCGAAGCAGGACCGATTGAGCTTTTCAGAGGCGAGGGGGGCCATGAGGTTTCGATAGAGCATCCTGTACTTACCGGATTTTCTGACCTGGTAGACGAAGCGCTCTTCGAGGGTTCCATCCGGGTAGATATCTGCCCTGTAGTCATCTACGTAGACGTCTCCTAAAATCGCCACCGACCGATCCGACATTTTTTCGGCATGGCTCAATGGAGATGCGATCATCCCCTCCGTCAGGAGAAGCCCTATGATCCCGATCAGAAAGACCGAAGCTATCAGGACTGCGATCTGCCGCTCTTCCTTCAACTCCAACTCACCTCCGGCCGGCTCGATCCCTCATATTCATACGTCGGATAAACGAGCCATCTTGGCCCGCCCTCATCGAAGTTTATGTGATCCATCTTCATCATCCCCAGAAGAGGCGCTCGCGGGGATCGTATCCAGCATTGTGTAGAACGCCTGGATCGTGCTGTTATAGATAGCACATTAGGCAAGCGAATCGATATGAATTTTTCGATTGTATTTATGCCTGGACGGAGTTGCGGTCCGGGTCGCCCTTGGCTCATGTTATACAAAACGAGCAGACACCCTCGAAGAAGCCAATTTGATGGCCTTTTAGGCCGCCGAAGAAGGGCGGCCAGCGAGGTAGATCCCCTGGGCCGCCGACCGACCCAGATATAAACCATCGAGGTAGATAACCTCTCCATGGACTGCAACGGGTCTTGCCGGGAGTTCTGCCTCTGGCTAAAGGAGCTGCCACACTACCGAAGATGCATCATCCCGAAGGAGAGGCTTCCCAGCCTTCCGGAGTGCTTCTCCCGAACGATCCTCGGAGAGATGCCGCCAGGCGCAGTTCGGCAGTATCGAGGCCCTCATGCGAGCCACGTTCACGAGTATCCTGACCGCTGGGTCATCCATCGCGATCGTGTCAACGCCGACGAGGATCCGATCGGCCACCTGCTGAACGATGCGCCGGAGTACCTCGTAACGATCCTGGCCATGCTGCTCACGGGAATGGGTGCGCGGCGGGCAGCCGGAGGGCGACGGGGGACGACGCTCCTCGTAGGGGGGCTTGCGGGAGCGTTTGCCCTTCTGACCGGAAAGATGCTCAAGGTAGTGGAAGAGGAGCCCGGCGAGGAGATCTACTCCGGCGGGCCGAGATAGGGGGGCGGGCGGATGGAGCTGGGGGAGGCTATCGGCTACTTTGTCTACGCCTTCGCGTCCTTCTTCATCATAGTCAATCCAGTTGAGGCCACAGTAGTCTTCATCTCCCTTACACAAGGCCTCGATCAGATGGAGAGAAGGCACATATGCCGGCGCACAACTACAGTTGCCTTCATCATGGCAATGCTCTTCGCCCTGGGTGGAGAGATGCTCCTGGGCTTCTTCCAGATAACCATAGATTCGCTGAGGGTAGCTGGTGGAATCCTCCTATTCCTCGTCGCAGTTGACATGCTTCGAGCAAAGCAGCCGAAGAAGGTGACCGAGGCCGAGCTTCGCGACGCAAACGAGAGGGAGGACGTCTCCGTCTTTCCCCTGGCAACGCCCCTCCTCACAGGGCCCGGCGCCATAACGACGATCATAATACTGATGGGGGCGGCAACCGTCCTCGCCGAGAAGGCGATCGTGCTCGCCGCAATGACCGCGACCTTCCTTTTGACCTACGTCATACTTCGATCCTCCGATCACATCAACCGCATGCTCGGGCTCACCGGCATCCTGGTGCTGACAAGGATCATGGGCCTGATCCTTGGAGCGATCTCCGTCGACTTCGTCGCCCGAGGGGCCTTCAACCTCTACATCGAGATGGCAGGCATCTGAGGATTGAAAGTATGCATGTATCGCGATAGTACGATAGATCTTTATGCTAGGAGGGCAGAGATAGGGACATATGTCCAGAAAGACGGCCATCGACCTGCGAGCTAAGATCCTAAGGGCCCTTGCGGATCCCGTGAGGCTGGAGCTGCTTGAGTACCTCTCCGATGGGGAGAAGTGCACATGCCAGATACTGCCGGCCTTCTCGCGCTCCCAGTCTACAGTATCCAAACACATGAACATCCTTTACGATGCCGGGATTTTGGAGCGAAGGACCGATGGCAGACGCACCCTTTACCGGATCCGAGACGAGAGGGTGCTCGATATCTTGCAAGAGGTCGACTTTCTCGCTCAATCCCAGATAGAGGACCTGGCAAAGATAGGGCAGTTCCTGGAGGCGAAACGTGCGCCCTCTTCATCCATGGAGAAGGTGGCATGACGGCATCCGAACTCCTGGCGGGAGCGATCGATGCAGGCCTCGCGACGGTTCTGGAGTACCTCTCGGCCCACGTCCTAACATGCCTCATCCCTGCCTTCTTCATAGCAGGCGCCATATCCGCCCTTATTCAGAAGGAGACGATCCTCAAGTACTTCGGAGCAGGTTCGAGCAGATGGATATGCTACCCAGTTGCCGCAACCTCCGGAACGGTGCTTGCCGTCTGCAGCTGCACAATTCTCCCCATATTCGCAGGGATTGAGAGGAGGGGAGCGGGAATTGGTCCGGCAACAGCCTTCCTCTTCTCGGGACCTGCCATAAACCTCCTTGCAATCATCCTCACTGCAAGGGTGCTTGGCCTAGATCTCGGAATCGCGAGGGCTATTGCTGCTGTAAGCATGGCAGTCGTCATTGGCCTCATAATGGAGGCGATATTCGAGAAGAATAAGGCTTGCCAAGGACGGACTGAGTCGAACGCTGTCGACCCTTCAGCGGCCGATGGGCAAGGCGGCCTTGCCACGCCCGCCTTTCTCGCCGTACTGGTTGGAATCCTCCTCATTGCGACATCCAGTTACCTTTCGGCGCTGCCAAAGGCAGGTGCCGTCGCCCTGCTCATCCTCGCAGGCGCCCACCTCATGAGGAGATCCTTCACGCAAATCGAGAGGAGGGCATTTCTCGACGAGACCTGGTGGCTTTCGAAGAAGATCGTCCCCCTCTTGCTGGTTGGAACCTTCTTCACAGGCATGATCGGCAACTTCCTGCCGGTAGAGATGATCAGGATGGCCTTTGGGACGAACAGCCTTGCCGCCTGCCTCCTCGCATCCATTATAGGCGCTTTGCTCTACATGCCAACGCTCCTGGAGGTGCCGATCGTAGGCACCCTCTTTGGCTACAGCACGGGAGTGACTGCCCCGGGACCGGCCCTTGCCTTGCTTCTCGCAGGCCCCTCCCTTAGCCTTCCAAACATGTTTGTGATATGGGGAGTGATGGGCGGGCGAATGACCGCCGTCTACATAGGGCTCGTGGTCATTGCAGCGACCCTTATAGGCATGCTCTACGGAGCCCTGGTATCGTGAATGGTGATATAAAGATGCCAAAGATCGAGGTATTTGGAACGGGCTGCGCGAAGTGCAAAGGCCTGGAGAAGAACGTGAGAAAGGCTGTGGAGGAGATGAATCTCGATGCGGAGATCGTCAAGGTGGAGAGCCTCCAGGAGATCCTAAACCGCGGCGTGATGATGACGCCAGCCCTATTCATAGACGGCGAGGCAAAGGCTGTGGGCCGGTGCCCCTCGGTAGAGGAGATCAAGGGGATGCTCGGGGCCTAGGCCATGGAGGAGAAGTGCCTCTGCGAGGCTTCCGATGTCCTCATATTCTCCTGCTCTGGAGGATCCAACGTAGGCCAGATCTCCAACCAGGCAGCGGTAGATCTTGCCCGGGACGGCAAGGGGCGGCTATTTTGCCTCGCCGGAATCGGCGGCCATGTAAAGGCCATAACTGAGGCGACTAAGGCGGGCGAGGTCCTCGTTGCCATTGATGGCTGCCCCGTCCACTGTGCGAAAAAGACCCTCGAACATGCAGGATTCTCCCCTCAGGTCCACGTGGTGGTGACCGACCTGGGCGTCGAGAAGGCCCACAAGTTGGAGGCAGATCCGGTGGCCACTCGATCCGTTGCGGAGATGGTGGAGAAGGGGCTGAAAGGCTGAGCCCCCCCTCACCATAGAGCGTAGCCGAAGTATCGAGCGGCGAAGACTAGGCCTACTGCGATTATGGCAAGGCCGAAGGCCTTTGTGATCCACTGGCCAGCCGAGATATACTTGTCGCCGATCTTTCCTGCAACCGACCTGGAGAAGGTCGCAATGGGGATTATGGGAACCCCATGGCCCAGGCCGAAGATGAAGAGCATCATCCCCCCCTGAACGGGGGATATGTCCTGGGAGATCAGCCAGACGATCACCGGAAATACCAGCGATATGGCACAGGGAGCCCAGCCGAGCGAGAAGAATATCCCAAGCGCGAAAGCTCCCAAGAGCGCAGAGTGCCTGTTGATGCGCGCTGCAATATCCACCATCCGCATCGTGTAGCTCCCCTTACCCTTCCCTCTCGAGGTCCGAGGAAGTCGAGAGGTGAAGGGCTCCAGCATCTCCCCCAATGGCTTGAGGTTATGGATGCCCATTGCTATCAGCAACGATCCTGCGACAAGGTCGAAGATACGAGAGCCTCGGACGAAGAGGCCCACCTGGGAGATGAAGAGGCCGATTACAAGGAAGATCAGGGCCATTCCCAATGTGAAGGAGAGGCCTATCATCAGGCCCTCGACACTGGAGCGGCTGGCCCGGGGATCCCTCTCATGCCGGCTGGATGTCATGATATAGGAGAAGACGGCGATCAAGAGGGCGATCGAACAGGGAGAGAACGACGTGAGTATCCCAAGTATGAACATGCCAAGCGCCGATCTGCCCTCGATGGGGACGCCGCTTGCTCCTGTCGCCCGCTCTCCGAGGCCGTCCATGCGGGACTGCAGCGACTCAGCGCTCTGGATGCCGTCGATCTCGCCCTTGCCGAGGCTGTAGACGTGGATTGCCTCCATTACACCGCCCTCCTTGTCCAGGAGGACGAAGGCCGGATTGGAGAAGCCCCCCTCCAGGCTCCAGTGCTCCATATATGCTCCTGCGATTCGATATGGTGCGAAGTCCTCCACCCAGGGCCAGGTAATGTTTACCCCCCACCATACCTCCGCTAAGGATCGCCCATCGCGCGAGTAGGGGTTCTTCCTCAGGTTAACGGAAAGTATCTGCAGTGTGGGGTCCATGCTGTGGAGGCGGGAAAGCTCCTCCGTCTGGGCCTTCAAGACCTCCTCGCACTCCCGGCAGATCGGCTCTTCTATGCTGTTGATATGGAGGAGCAGGGGCGCTCCTCGAAAGCCATCGGGCGCGATTCCCTCCGACCCGAGGGCCGAGGCGATCGTTGCGATGACCAAGAGCGATATGGCCAATCTATGGACGTAAGAGGTCGCCCGATGCATCAAAGGATCACTGGCTCCAACTGCCCGAGTTCTCCTCGTGGTACCTCAGACCATCCTCCATGTAAGAGCGCAACCACTCCTCCCCCGTTATCTCCTCGGAGCTGTGCCAACCCACCTGCACATCACCATTGGGGCCGGGGACGAGCGTCAATATGACCGTCAGGGGGACACTCGACGATCCGCCGTTTGGATCGTAGAGCAGAAGGTCGGCCGCCCGGGCGTCGCTCCCGTCCCCTTTGATGTCATAGTAGGCATACTCGCGTCCGAACTCGCCGAGGGCCGCATCCACCGCAACCTGCTGGGGCGCGCAGTAGTTGCACTCCCGATGTACGTATGCTAGAACCGGCCCGTCCTCCAGCGCCTGGAGGAGCCACCTTGGATGGTCCACGGGCGAGCCGGCAAGGGGTGACTGATCCGGATAGTCGATCCACCAGTCGTCAGCGCCCAAGCCCACATCCCATGCCAATGCGAATGGAATCAGTGCCGAAAGGAAGATCCCCACGGAGATCAAGCAGATCGTAGTTATGTACTTTTTAGACATAGTATCACCTTGCATGTAGAACTCCCCGCACAACGGCACCATGATTCGAGAGAGATCGGAATTAGGTTGCCGAGCCATAGGCCAAAGCTCATGACCGTTTCAGTGCATAATTCATATTTACATTTTTCGTAAGAAGGCGAGTTCAGCTATAACGTTAAGTTCCATCTCTTTTTACAATTAATATCATTTTACCGCCAGATAATGCCCAAATCAAAATAGAATGACATGTATATAAATAGTTTTCTATATTCTCAAAAGGCTTATATATCGATATATGTTGATATATACTCGGCAGATACGCGGGGGAGGAGATCAAGAAGATGTGCGAACTTTCAGAGCACTGCTCGGAGGCTGAGGAGAGGTTGAGTCGGTTGATCGGAGATCCCGAGCGAGCGAGGGAGAAGGCCCAGAGACTACGAGCCCTCATGGATAGGATGGATGAGAGAGATTGCGATGCGGAAGTTGAGATCTTGAAGGCCACTGCCGATCCTTGCCGCCTTCGCATATTGAAGCTTCTAATGACGGGCGAGCTCTGCGTCTGCGAGATCATGACCGCGCTCGATAGGCCTCAGTCCTCAGTCTCCCACCACCTTGCCATTCTGAGGGAGGCGGGATTGATCAAGGAGCGAAAGGTTGGGAAGTGGAGCCACTTCCGCATTTCAGAGGTCGCAGTCATAGAGATGATCAACCTGGCCGGGCTTCTCAGAGAGACGGCCAATGGGGGACCATCGAGGCCTGAAGGATTACAATCCTCGCTTGAAGAGGTCCGATATGTATAACAAATTCCTGGATGATCTTACGACCGCGGGCGCGGCCTCCAGCTGCTGCCGCGAGATACCGAGCCTGGGCTTCGCCAATCTGAGATGCTTCGCGCTTCTCGCGCTCGCCTTGATGTCGGTCGCATGCCCGGCAAGCGCCGGATGTGCCTGCGGCTCGGAAGAGTGGGACCCCTATGCCTTCATAGACGCCGCCTTCGGCGATACGGCATCTTCCGCCGGGGAGGCTTCTCCCGCAAAGGTGACGTACAGGGCCGAGAGCTATCCCCGAGGAGACCTTCTCGCCGACATGCCCGCGGTCTCGAGCTCGGAGCTTCTGCTCGACCCCTCCGGTAACGAGCCCTCTGAGGAGATCGCAGGATCCATAAGCCTGCCAGCGATGAGCCTGCTCGACTCCGACGGCGCCCTCAAGGATCCATCGGAGATTTCGGCAATCCTCGGCCGGGCGGGGATATCATCCGACAGAGCGGTGGTAGTTGTTGGGAGCGATCTTTCAAGCGGCGAGCCAACGCTGGTGGTCTGGCTTCTCAGATACATGGGCCAGGAAGATGTGAGCCTGCTCGACGGCGACCAAGCAGCCTGGAAGACAGCGGGGCTTCCCATGGCTTCAGGCGAGCCGATCGAGGAGGCAGAGTACACACCTCGGATCCGAGCTGGCCTCCTGATCGAGGGCGATCTGCCGGAAGGAGTATCCATCGCCGACGTAAGGGAGTTCCAGGTCTATGCCCAAGACCGCCTACCTGGCGCGATCTCACTTGACACAGCCGATCTCGTCGATGGGGGCAGGATCGAGGACGAGGCCGATCTCGATGCCAAGTTCGTCCGCTTCAGCCCTGACCGGCCAGTCGTCGTCTGCTCCGATGACTATCCCTCCGCCACGCTTGCATGGTACGCATTCGAGCTGATGGGATTCGATGCCAGCATCTACATCAGAGACGGGGCAGACGCCCCGGCCTCGCCGGAGACCTCCAGGTTCACGAGGCTTGGGACGACATGAGGACCTCACGACTGTGGATATGATATTTTGGCACGCCCGCCCTCTGCCTAGCCCAACCCCCCCAAGGAAAAGCATCTATACGATGATCGCGTAGACATTCCCGTATATGTCCCTATACCTCAGCCTCATCCAGGCAATGATAGTCATATTGGGGCTCGTTTTTGTTGGTTTGATCCTAAAACGCCGGGGAGTCATCTCCCCCGATGATAGGGTGATCTTCGGCAGGCTGACGACCGACCTTGCTCTGCCGGCGTTGATTTTCGTCACACTCGCCCGTCAGAATATCCAGGAAGGGGAACTTGCCGCAGTCTGGATAATGGCGGTCTCGCTTCTAAGCTGCATGGCCCTCGCCTGGATTGTCGGAAGGGCGCTGGGCCTGTTGGCCGGCCAGCTTGGGGCATTCATTCTCGTGGCATCCTTCGGAAGCTCCTCGACCCTTGGTTATGCCCTCATCAGCCAGACTTTCACCGATCCCGCAGCCCTCGGAGAGGCCGTGATCATAAGCGAGCTAGGGGTTGGAATCCCCATATTCACCGTCGGAGTGGCTGTGGCCATATACTTCGGCCAGGGCCGTGGAGGATCGATCCAATCCAGCTTTAAGGCGTTCCTGAAATCGCCCATATTCATCTCCCTCATCCTGGGGCTTGCTGTTGCACTCCTCCATCTGAACTGGGGCGAGTTTCCGCTCACAATCCTAACCCGAATCCTCGATCTTCTCGGAGGCACCCTTGCGATATTCGTCTCCCTAGCAGTCGCCCTGATGCTGAGGCCGATCCCATTTCGAAGCCTTGCCCCCCTGATCCTCGCAGCGGCCGCAATCAAGCTCCTCGCAAAGCCGCTTCTGGCATTCGCCCTTGCTCGCGCGGAGCTGCTCGATCCCCTCGACATGGAGATACTGCTCATCGAGACTGCCATGCCGTCTGGGACCGTGGCTGCAGTCCTTGCCGATCGCTACGGATGCGACGGAGGGCTCGCTTCAGCTCTGTTGATCGCCACATTCGCGGTGAGCCTGATTACAATTCCCCTGATCATGCTGCTCTAGGGCCGCAAGGCTTATCTTTCATGATATATTCGAGGAGATCTGGACGGTATTGACGCGGATATGAGCATTCGCGATCCTGCTTCCGACGTCGAGAACGACAGTGTGGCAGATTACATATTCTGAAGATGAGCAATATGAGAGGGGGATCGTTTGACCGGGACAGAGGCCCATAGAGCATATGGATCATGCCGGATGCGAGAACGATTCATCGATCGATGATTCGACATCGAGGACGAAAGACATCTTCAACCACCCTTTCAGCATCAGGGCGAGGATGTGACCGAGATGGGAAAAGAGAGAGAGCCAAATGACTTGGGGTCCCTGCGGACCTATTCGGTTAAGGAATCCTTTCCCGGCCGGTCCAGGGAGACGAAGCCCGATAGGCAGTTGGCAGAGGGCTTCGATGGCTATGCATCCCTCTTCGATCACGCCCCCCTGAGCTATTTCGCCTTGAACTCCGATGCCATGATCGAGGAAGCGAACCACATGGGCGAAGCCCTTCTTGGCGTCGATCGTCAGGGGTTGATCGGCTCCGACTTCAAGACGTTCGTCTCCCCCGAGTGCGTGAGGAGGTGGGACGATCACCTCAAGTGCTCGTTCCGAGAAGAGGGCCGCCAAGAGTGCGACCTCATATTGAGGAAGGGGGACGGCTCGACCATCTGCGCCCATCTGGAGAGCACGCGGGGCCCAGGGAGTGGCCTCGTCCTCTCCATCGTGAGAGAGATCTCCGAGCGGGAAAAAGCAGAGAGGGCACTTCGACGAGAGAACGCGCTATTGCAGGCGCTAGCAGAGTCATCCATCGATGGGATTTTAATCGTGGACGACAGGGGAGAGAAGGTACTGATCAACCAGAGGTTGATCGATATGATGAAAGTCCCTCAGCCGATCATCGATGAGAGGGACGACGGATCCCTTCTCCAGCACGTGGCAAGCAAGACGAAGCATCCCGATGAATTCCTCGATAAAGTGATGCGCCTCAATGCAAATAGGGAGGAGAAGAGCAGGGACGAGATCGAGTTAGAGGACGGAACAATCCTCGATCGATTCTCCTCGCCGGTGATAGACGACCTCGGCGAGTACCTCGGTCGGATATGGACACTTCGAGACATCACCGACCGCGAGAGGGCGGAGGAGGCGTTGCGCGACTCGGAGAGGCGCCTTGCTGATATCATCGATTTCCTCCCAGATGCCACATTTGCCGTGGACCTTGACGGCAATGTCATCATATGGAACCGGGCCATGGAGAATATCACCGCAGTCCCCAAGGAGGAGATATTGGGGAAGGGCGGCTCCATCTACGCCCAGCCGCTATACGGAACGATTTGCCCAACCCTCGTCGATCACCTACTCGACGGCCGATTCGAGACGGTGACTGGATACGACACTCTCCGGAGAGCGGGAGCTCAGTTGATCGCAGAGGGATTCGTCCCCATGCTACACAAGGGAAAGGGCGCTTACATTTGGGGCGTTGCATCTCCCCTCTATGACCGGAGCGGCTCGATCGTAGGTGCAATCGAGTCCATACGCGACATCACCGAGCGAAAAGGGGCAGAGAAGGCGCTGAGGGATTCCGAGCAGGAGAAGGCGGCAATATTAGGCGGCCTGAGGCACGTTGCTGTGGAGTATGTCGACGAAGCAATGCGCATCATCTGGGTGAACGACGCCGTGCAGATGCACATGCAGCTGCCGATGGACGAGCTAAAGGGCAAGCGCTGCTTCGAGGTCATTTTCGGAATCGAGGAGCCTTGTCCTGGATGCACCGCATCGAAAGCCTGCAAGACAGGTCGCTCTCAGGAAGGGGAGGTGGAGACCCCTGATGGCAAGGTCTGGCTATCTCACGCATCTCCAATCAAGGATGCAGAAGGCAAGATCAATGGCGCGGTCAATGTGGCGCTTAACATATCCGACCGAAGGAGGGCGGAGAAGGCGCTTAAGGAGAGCGAGGCCAACCTTCTCCGGGCGGAACAGGTCGCAAGGTTCGGCAACTGGGAGTTCGATATGGCAACTGGAATGGTTCATGCATCCCTTGGTGCGCGGCGAATCTACGGCGTTGGCGATGAGGAGCTTAGCATAAAAGACGCTCAAAGCATCCCCATTCCAGAATGCCGACCCATGATGGACGAGGCCCTCCTCGCCCTCATAAAAGAAGGCCGCCCATACGATATCGAGTTCAAGATACTTCGACCATGCGACGGACAATTCCTCGATATTCACTCGATGGCCGAGTGGGACCCATTGCGAAAGGCGGTCTTCGGCGTGATCCACGACATCACAGATCGAAAGAGGACTGAGGAGGAGCTTCGGCGCGCCAACAAGGAGCTCGAGAGGGCTATTACTCATGCCAACGAGATGGCAGGGATTGCAGAGCGCGCAAACGCCGCAAAGAGCCAGTTTCTGGCCAACATGAGCCATGATATCCGCACGCCGATGAACGGGGTGATCGGCATGGCAGGCTTGCTGCTGGATACCGACCTAAATCCAGTGCAACGCGAGTTTGCCGAGGTCGTCCGCATCAGCGGCGAAACCCTGCTCGCCCTCATAGACGACATACTCGACTTCTCCAAGATAGAGGCCCGAAAGATGGATCTGGAGAAGCTGGACTTCGACCTTCGCGCAGCCCTTGAGGAGGCGTCGGAGATGCTCGCCACAAGCGCCCATGAGAAGGGGCTGGAGCTCGTATGCCAGATCGACCCGAGGGTTCCTACCCTCTTGAGGGGCGATCAGAGAAGGCTGCGAAGGGTCATCGGCAATCTAGGCGGAAATGCGGTGAAATTCACAGAGCACGGCGAGGTAGTGATCCATGCAGGCCTCGTTTATGAGGACGAAGGATCTGTCAAGCTATGCTTCTCGATCAAGGACACGGGAATCGGGATTCCTGCGGAGCGCCAAGACGTCCTATTCACCCCATTTTCCCAGGTGGATGGATCCACAACGCGAAAGTTCGGAGGAACTGGTCTCGGCCTTGCCATATCCAAGGAGCTCGCGGAGCTGATGGGAGGCGAGATCGGCGTAGAGAGCGTCTGCGGCGCAGGTTCGAACTTCTGGTTCACCGCCACATTCGAAAAGCAGCCACGTGATCTGGTCCAAGACGAGGAACTCCTAGGCGACGTCGATGTTCTGGTGGTCGACTACAACGAGGCCGCTCGCCGCTCCATAACAGAGGTCTTGAGATCCTGGGGTTGCCGTTATGAGGAGGCGAGCTCCATCAAGGCGGCTCGAAATATCCTCAGGGAGGCGGCCAAGGGAGACGGCCCATTCGATATCGCCTTTCTCGACGTGCATTTGCTAGATCTCGAAGGAGTTGGCATGGATGAGATGAGAGAGGCCTTCGCAAACTATGGGAGGACGCGCCTGATCATGACCTATCGCCTCGGAGAGCGAAAAGAAGATCGCGATCTGAGGAGGATGGGCTTCTCTGGCCAGCTATCCAAGCCCGTTCGCCAGGCGGATCTCCGCACCCTCCTAGAACAATCGATCGGCAAGGCAAAACGATCCAACAAAGCACAAGCAGAGGTGTTCGTCGCAAGCCGGTCCGCGTCCAGCCATGCAAAGCGTCGCATACTCCTTGTCGAGGATAACTCCATCAACCAAAAGGTAGCGCAGGCGATGCTCAAAAGGCTGGGATACGACGCAGATCTCGCAGCAAATGGCAAAGAGGCGATCGATGCCCTTCGGAGAGTTCCTTACGACCTGGTGCTGATGGACTGCCAGATGCCGGAGATGGACGGATTCGAGGCCGCCATCTCCATCCGTCATGGGGATTCCGGAGCGCTGAATCCGCATATCCCAATAATCGCCATGACCGCCAACACCATGAAGGGGGACCGCGAGAGGTGTATCGAGGCCCAGATGGACGACTATCTGGCAAAACCGGTCCAATCCGGAGACCTGGAGAGGATGCTCGATAGGTGGTTGGAGACGACGAAAGGCGACGATCTCCAGCGATGAGGGTTAGTGCGACGGCCCCCCCCTTATTCGAGATGGAGCTAGTCGTCAGACAGGTGCCGCGAAGATCGCGGCGTTCTAATTCAAGCGGCCGACCCCCTTATCCAAAATGACTTAATCATCACATTAACATATCATCAGGACATGGAAACTCTGCGATAAGGGGATCTCGATCTATGAACTGCATGGGGATGGCAATGGCGTTGCTCCTTCTGATCGGCGCCGCGGCAGAGGATGGCGAAAAGGCCGGAGGACAGATCGCCTTCGAGGGCATGAACTGGACGGTGATCGACGATCCCTCCCCCTCCGAGCCCTCCATGTGGGTTGTTGAGAACGGAGCTCTCATGCAGCTCTCCAACATCTACCGCAAGGAGAGGGAGTTCGAGTACTGGCAGGGCACCCATATCGTTGCCGGCTCGCCGACCTGGGGAGACTATGAGCTCTCCTTCAAGATCAACAGCAGCGACGACGACGGCATAGGGGCCATCGTGCGCTATCGAGATGCGGACGATTATTATAGGTACATCATGGTCCAGGATAGCGGAAACGGTGGGCCGTTCCGACGCCTGGAGAGGCTATTCCTCGGCGAGAGGATGGTTCTCGCAGAGGACGGCCAAGGGTACATCCCCGGTCAGACCTACGATATCCGGTTCAAGGCCCAAGGAGAGGTGATGGAGGTCTGGTTGGACGGGGAGAAGATGCTCACCGCAAGCGACGATTCCATTCCCACGGGGATGGCTGGCTTTCTCTGCTATGCAAGCGCTCCTGTTGCCATATGGAATGTGAGCATTATCGATCCCATGGGCAACGTCCTAGGCGGGAGGGCAGCCGAGGAGGCCCTCGAGTCCGAGGACGCCTAGAACCTTACCCCCCACGAGTTTAGGCACATGGGACCGTAGCATAGCGATCTGTTGTATCTCATCAGGAATATAGGCTATTTAGCGATTAACCAGCATCATTCGTCCCAGTTGTCCATCCATGTGCATAACCCCGCCCATTTAGATGTATAGAGCCTATGCATATCGATTTGTTGTACATACTAAGACACAAAGCCCATTTACGGCAATCAACATCATTCGCTCCTTGTCCTCACTTGTGCCTAATCAATTGGGAACTCAGGCTAGAACCGGACGAGGCTCCAGTTCCACTAGCAACGCGATTTCATGGCCTTGGCAGTGGACCGGGAGCGCTGCAGGAAGTATGCGATAACGACGATCGTCACTATCGGCGAGAGCCAGCTTGGCACATGGGCGCCGAAGCTGTCGAGGATCATTATCGTTCCGAGAAAGAGGATGGAGTACATAGCCCCGTTCTTAAGATATCGATATCTCTTTATCCGCTCGATATTTCCGACAGTCATCTCTCTCACGACAATTGCCCCGAGCCCGTTTCCGATAAGTATGAGAGGAACCGATAAGGTGAAGGCAAATGCGCCCAACACACCATCTATGGAGAACGTCGCGTCGATCACCTCGAGATAGAGTATCTTGCTGATATCGGTCATATCGCCGCTCATCAGCCTCTTTTCGTTCTCCTCTGCGTTTCGTTTGAATCCATGGGTAATGAAGAAGGCCGTTGATCCGGAAACGGCCCCCATAGCCATGAGGGGATCCCTCTTCAGGGCCATCCATACCAAGGCTGTGAGGAGTATGGAAACGACTGCGTAGAACCACACCCCCTGAGAGCTTATGAACGACTCCACCCTCAGGCCGAAGGACTTGGGCTCGAGGAAGAGCCAATGGAAGAAGAGGAATATCAGGAACGTCCCACCCCCTATTAGGAGCACGGGAGAGGAGGACTCTATCGCCTCTATTACCGCAGGGTCGCTACTGAAGGTGCTAGTTAACGCCTGGACAGGGCCCAAAGACGACATTGTCATCCAGACGATCAGCCATGGAAGCACCCCCCTCACCACGAAGACCGCGAAGAACATGCCCCAGAGGAGGAACCATCTCTGGGCCTTCGGCTGCATCGTGGAGAGTACCTCGGCGTTTATGATGGCGTTGTCTATGCTGTTTATGCTCTCGAAGAGGCATAGGCCGATCACGATCAATACCATCGAAGCAATGTCCATCATATCGCAGGCCCGCCACCAGGTGTTCTATTCGATTATCGGCATTACTAGACAACCCCTAGCTGAGGCAGAACATAGGGCCCAGCCAGCAAGGGAAGGGGGGCGCTCGAGGCTACTGGCCGCCTTCCTTTGACTGGTCGGGATCTGCCTTCTTCGGCTTGATGACTCCCATAGCCATGAGGGAGGCCCTGGCCTGGATGCGCACGATAGTGCTTTCGTCCTTTGCAGCCTCCTGGAGATGCTCGACGACCCCCGGCGACTTCAACTCCCCCAGTATCCAGGCGGCAGAGGCGCGGATATCCTCGTTGGCAGCCTTCAAGGCCTCGATCATCCGCCCCTCAACTTCCGCCCCACGCTCGGAGAGCTTGACCATGGCGTTCGTCCGGACGAGCTCCTCCGGGTCCTTGAGGGCCCCTATCATGGCCTCGACCGCCTCCTGGCCCCCCCTTTTCGCGAGGAGCATCACCGCGTTCGATCTTGCAAGGACGCTCTCGTTCTTAGTCACAGCCTCGATAAGCCGATCGGTCGACCAGCTATCGTCCGGAAGCGTCTCAGGAACCTCGTTCTCGTCTATCATGAAGAGGGGGCCGTGCCCCTCCCCCGCCACATTATTCTCTTCGGCCATGGAAAGCGCTCTCCAATCTATTGTACTTCAGCCTTTCCTAGGCGGAATGCTGTGAGGTTGACATCCAAGTACTTTGGCGGGACAACCTCTTTTAGGGCATCGAGGAGCAGATCCTCCGGGAGGGGCAGGTAGCGCGAGAGGGCTCCGAGCATGACCACGTTCATTGCCTGGGGAGTTCCCGCCTGAAGAGCAAGCGCGGTTGCATTCATGCTCCAAACATTGCCGACCCGCCTAAGTGGCGCAAGAAGCGACTCGATATCCGGGTATGCGCAGGCACCTGTCGTCACCGTTATCGGGTGGACAGGGGCAGTGTTTACGATTGCGACGCCTCCCGGCGAGAGGAAGTGGCCGAACCTCAAGGCCTCGGCCGGCTCCAGCGCCAGGAGGACGTTTGCCCCCCCCTCTGCGATCATGGGGCTCAACTTGGATCCGATGCGCGTGTGGTTTATGACGCTTCCACCCCTCTGAGCCATGCCGTGGGTCTCCGCGCCTCGGACAGGCACTCCGGCCATCGCCGCCGCCCGGCCGAGTACCTCGGAGATGAGGATTACGCCCTGGCCGCCAACGCCCACGATTGTAACGTCGATTGGCGTCATTTCGCCACCTCCATCGCATTGCTTGGGCAGATCTCCGCGCATACACCGCAGCCCGTGCATAGAGCATTGATCCGTGCCCGTTCCCCGTCGAACTCGATTGCCGGGCAGCCGAACTCCAGGCAGACCTTGCACCCCGCGCACTCATCGGTCACCCTGAAGGGCAAACGCCGCTTGCCCCCACGCCTTGCTCCGATGACGCACGCCTCCTTGGCGATGACAACCGAGAGGCCAGGATGATCCCGGGCTCGACGAAAGACCTCGATCGTCTCGCCGAGGTTGTATGGACGTGCCGTCTCTACTGACCCCGCGCCGAGCGCCAGGCATAGCACCTCGAGATCGACCGCCGCCGTTGTATCCCCTGAAGCCGTATACCCGGTCCCGGGATGGGGCTGGTGGCCGGTCATGGCGGTCGTCGAGTTATCCATTATGGTTACAGTGATATTGGCCTTGTTATAGGCAGCATTGAGAAGCCCGGCGATCCCCGAGTGAAGAAATGTGGAGTCGCCTAAGCTGCAGCATATGGGCAGCTCCTCGCCCCCGAAGCGAATCCCGGTTCCAACGGTGATGCTCGCCCCCATGCAGAGGCATGTATCGACGGTTCCCATGCCCACCCCCATCGTATAGCACCCAATGTCGCTAGGGTAGATAGCCCCCTTGCCAAATGCCTTTCGCATGGCGTAATAGGTCGCCCGATGGCTGCATCCTGGACAGAGGGCCGGAGGTCGCGGCGGAACTATGCTCGCCTCTTCCAGACGAGGGAGATCCCTCATTGGAAGACCGGCAATAGTTGCGATGGAGTTCCTAGCTATGAAGAGACCAAGCTCCCCCTCTCTAGGAATATGGCCGCTTCCCTTGCCGAGCATCCTAAGATCGGGATTGTGGAGTCGGGCGAGCCTTTCCACCTCCTCCTCCAAGACGGGCTCGAGCTCCTCTACGACCATCAAAGTAGAGACGTGCTCCACCAACCTCGTCATCAGCTCGATAGGCGGAGGATATGTCCCAATGCGCAATATCGAGAGATCGAGGCCCAGATCCATCGCCGCCTCCTCTGCGTAGAGACCGGCGATCCCTCCAGCCAGGATCCCCATATCGCCCCGCAGCTCAAGCCGGTTCCATGGCATTCCCTCGAGCTCGCGCCGGATGGCATCCTGCCTTTCAAGGAGCTCGTGGTGAAGGGGGCGGGCGTGTATTGGAAGGGCTACGCGTCTCGATGGGTCCTTTCGAAAGCCCTTCGGCTCGAAGCGCTTAGGGATCTCCCCCAATGCGACATCGGCGCGAGCGTGGGATACCCTAGTCGTCGGACGGAGCATAACCGGCGTGTTCAGCCGCTCGGAGAGGTCAAACGCATACGCGGTCATATCCTTCGCCTCCTGGGGATCGGCTGGGTCGAGGCAGGGGATGCCTGCGAACTGGGCGTACCTCCGCGAGTCCTGCTCGTTCTGAGACGAGTGGCAGAAGGGATCGTCTGCTGAGACGATCAATAGCCCTCCATCGACGCCAAGATAGGCGAGGGTCATCAAGGGATCGGCTGCAACGTTCAGTCCAACGTGTTTCATGGTGGCAACCGACCTCGTCCCCGCCCAGGATGACCCTATGGCCACCTCCAGGGCCACCTTCTCGTTTACCGACCACTCCACATGCAGCCCATGCTCGCCAGCGATTGGCCCCAGGGTATCGATGATCTCCGAGGAGGGCGTGCCAGGATAGCCGGCAACAAGGCCCGCCCCCCCCTCCAAGATCCCCCGCACTATCGCCACATTTCCCAGCAAATATTCCCTCATCAGCTTGACCTTCCTTTACGCGTCTCTTGCGCGCCCAAACGTCATTCCCTCTGATAACTGTTTTGTCGATGACGCATCGATTGCGGCGCATTGCGGCGACCGAATAAGGAATGCCACGAAAAGGCTATTATGGGTGGACGGTTGTGAAATATGAACCTGTGAGCTGGACGTTCGAGAGACATGGATCCTTCTACAACTACCTCCCCCGAGGTTGCCAGATTTGCCGCCTTGGAGCTTCGCTCGTCCTCTTCGTAACCGGCCTATGCGATCGGAGCTGCTCGTACTGTCCCCTATCGCTTGAGCGGCGCGGTAGGGACAGCATCTTCGCGAACGAGCGAGCGGTCTTTAAGCGGTCCGATATCATCGACGAGGCAAGGATGATCGATGCGCTGGGAACGGGGATCACGGGCGGCGAGCCCCTGCTGAAGCTCGACCTTGTCCTGGAGCTCGTCAGGCTGCTTAAAGGAGAGTTTGGATGCGACCACCACATCCACCTCTACACAGGGACTATCCCCTCCCGCCCCGTCCTCAAAAAGCTCCACAATGCGGGGCTCGACGAGATTAGGATCCATCCCCCCGGCCCCGCAGGACTTGAGGAGGCCTTGAGGGATGCAATCCAGCTAGGGCTCGATGCGGGAGTGGAAATCCCGGCAATCGCCCCTGCAGGGAAAATCGTGGAAGCTGTGCGAAAGACCGGGGCCTTCCTCAACCTGAACGAGCTCGAGTTCTCCGAGACCAACTGGGAGGCATTGGAGGCTGCGAGTTTTCTCCCACATCCAAACCATAGCGGGGCGATTGGCAGCAGGGAGCTTGCGAGAAGGGAGTTCACCATGGACGATGTATTGGTCCACTTCTGCTCCTCACGCTTCAAGGATGCCGTTCAACTGAGGGAGAGGTTCAAACGCCGAGCCCGAAAGGCTGCTAAGCCCTACGAAGAGGCAACGGAAGACGGGACATTGCTCAGAGGCGCAATCGAGGGAGGGATCGAGAAGGCCCTGGAGCTTTTGCGGGAGCTCGGCGTCCCCGAGGAGATGTTCACGGGAGCCGCCTGCCGCCTGGAGATCGCCCCATGGATAGCTGAGGAGCTAGCAGCCCAGCTCAAAGATCTGGGGGCTGCAACTTATATCGAGGAGGTATATCCGCTGGAGGAAAGGCCGGTGGTAGAGAGAATACCTTTATAACCCTTAGCCACAATCGGTTGGGGCGGTGAGCATGGAACGCGCTGAAGAAAGGATTCAAGAGAGGCTCAGGAACTACCTCAAGCGGGATGGCATCGGAATTCGCAAGGCGGTTTTGAGGCTATTCTTGAGCGACGAGTCCTACACCACGGAGGACGTCTTCACCTATCTGGAGAAGGCCGGCTTCGATGTGAGCTATCGAGGCGTATCTGCCATGGTGGGCCTGATGAACACGCGTCTGGGTATCCTGAGCATCGATGTCTCTGGGGATCATAATGTATATTCGCTCAAGAGCGATCACAAGGAGATAGTGCGTTCGGTTCTGGAGAATTATTGAGATCTACCTTCCGCTGAAGGATGAAAAGTGCCACTAAATATCCTCGTCACCACCCTCGGGCGAGGTTGGGCAGCCAATCCCAACACCTTTTTATCGGAGCCCGCCATCTGAGCCATGGATGGAAGAGAAGTCGCTAGTCGAAATCAACGAGCGCATACGGGACGGGAGCGTCAAGGTAGTTACCGCCGAGGAGATGCCCGACCTGGTCGACGAGCTGGGACCAGCAGGAGCGGTGCGAGAGGTGGATGTCGTGACCACCGGCACCTTCGGAGCGATGTGCTCCTCCGGGGTATTTCTGAACCTGGGCCATAGCGATCCTCCCATCAAGATATCCCGGGCCTACCTCAACCAGGTGGAAGCCTATGGCGGAATCGCTGCAGTGGACTTATTCCTGGGAGCCACGCAGCCCTCGCTGGACAGAGGGGCGGAGTATGGAGGCGCTCACGTCATCGAGGATTTGGTGGCGGGCAAACATATCGAGGTAGATGCAGAAGGGCCGGGAACTGACTGTTATCCTCGACTGGATCTGGAGACCAGCCTGAGGCTCGATGACTTCAACCAGGCTACCATGGTGAATCCAAGGAACGCCTATCAGAATTACAACGCCGCCATCAACAGCTCTGAGCGCACTCTCCATACGTATATGGGGACGCTTTTGCCACGCAACGGAAACGTCCATTACAGCGGGGCGGGGATTCTCAACCCCATCTGCAACGATCCCGAGTTCGAGTATATAGGAATGGGAACGAGGATATTCCTGGGAGGGGGCCAGGGCTACATCATCGGCTCTGGAACCCAGCACGATCCAAAGAGCGGCTTTTCCACCCTCATGGTTACAGGCGACCTCAAGGGGATGAGCCCCGACTACCTGAGGGCGGCCACCTTCCACCGCTACGGCCCAACCCTTTACGTTGGAATTGGCGTTCCGATCCCCATGCTGAACGAGAGGATGGCAAGAAATGCCGCGATAAGGGACGAGGATATCATAACCTCCATAGTGGACTACGGCGTTCCGCGAAGATCAAGGCCCCTCGTCAGGCAGGTGAGCTACAAGGAGCTCAAGTCCGGCCTGGTGGAGATAGATGGCAGGGATGTGAAGACATCCCCCCTCTCCAGCTACCACCATGCCCGAATGATCTCAAAGGCTCTGAAGGCCTCGATCGAGGCGGGAGAGTTCCCGCTCACGGCGCAGGCGGCGCCACTCCCGAGGATCGGATCATGCAGGCCGATGAAGCAGACCAAGGAGTACCCTATGGTATCCGATGTCATGAGCCGGGATGTATTGACCGTGAGGGAGGATATGGGCATCGAGGCGGCGGCCAAGGCCATCGTCAAGGGGAGCTTCGACCACCTTCCGATCGTGAACGATAGGGGCAGGCTGATCGGGATAGTAACCTCATGGGACATATCCAAGGCGGTGGCAATGGGGGGGATAGCCAAAGTCTCCGAGATCATGTCCAAGCACGTCTACTCCGCGAGGCTGGATGAGCCGATCGAGCTTGCCGCACGAACTCTGGACACTCACAGCATCTCCGCCTTGCCTGTCGTGGATAAGGAGTGCCAGGTGATCGGCATGATCACGAGCAATCATCTCTCCAGGCTCTTCGCCAGGAGGCGATCACATTGAAGCTCATGTTGCACGTAGCCCCAAAGATAGTGCGCCAACCCCTCATATCCTCGGTGATTATCGAGACGTCTGCCCTGATCAACATCGAGCGAGCGAGCATCGATGCTGTGAGCGGAGAGATAGTGATCGAGGTCTCCCCGGATAAGTGCCAGGAAGTCAGGGAGGCCTTCGAGCGGCGAGGCGTGCAGGTGCTCATGCTGGAGATGCCTGTGATCAGGGACGAGGAGGAGTGCGTCCATTGCGGAGCCTGCGTATCCATCTGCCCCACAGGAACATTCCGCTTCGAGGACTGGGCGGTCGTGGCCGACTCGGGCAAGTGCATTCAGTGCGGCGCATGCGTTGTGGCCTGCCCCCATCGAGCGCTGAGGCTCATCCTCAAGCAACCCCAGATGGATGGGGCAACCACTATTGGGCCTTAATCCATTTTTAATACTTTATTTTAAAAGTATTTCAGACTTATGAAGGATAATGTGACATCGCATTTCAGGTTTGAGAAATTATAGGGTTGTATATTTCATTTAAATTACTTGATCCGCCTTTAAGTAACTCGTTTACGCCATTCATATTTTCAGTAATTTCATATTTTCATTTACTAGCAGGCATATCTATCTTTTCAGCAGGATAAAGTGTGTCCACTTTTTTTAGAAGATCGCAGAATTTATAAAGGAGGAGGTTTATTACTATTTGGATAGGTGGATGAAGCATATTTTGCTCCGAGCGAGGGGAGGGATCTTCTTGATGATGGTCGAAGGCGCTGCAATAGCGATTGGGCGTGGCATTGCCCCAGGTGATCTAATGTGGGGCGAATTTACATATGATACATTATATATAATATCTTCGAGGAGAGCGATGCAATGACTGGCGAGGGGACATTCCTGAACACTCTGGCCCGAGTTCTGGCTGGAGCTGATAGGAGAAGGCTCGATGAGATCTCGGGAGGGGCACCTCCGCGAGTCTTATCGCTGATAACTGCCATTGTGAACGGCGATCCCAACGAGATCCAAATTGCACTCCGGATGCTTTCCGATGGCAGAAAGGGGTTCCAGGAGTGGTTCGACCTCGCAAGAATTGCCCAGCATCTCCTCCTTCGCGATCTCGCTATCGAGTATTATGCGCACAGCCTTGAGGAGGGAAGGGGAGATGAGAGGGCGCGGGCCTTTCAAGGAATGGGCGATCTCCTCGCACAGGCCGAGAAGTGGGATGATGCTGAGGTGGCCTACCAGAGGGCGCTCGGGGAGGAGAGATCCGCGAACCTCCTCGGCCATCTAGCCCGGATCTATCAGCGCAAAGGGGAGTGGGATCTCTCCCTTGAGTGCCTTCTAGAGGCTTTCGATAGGCTGCAGGCATCCGGCGACTCGCTGGATTCGATTCGAACCCAGAGGGAGATAGGAGAGCTCCATCAGCTCCGAGGCGAGTTCGCCCTCGCCGAGGAGCACTACCGAAAAGCCCTCTCCATGGCAGAGCAGCAAGGATTTCAGAGGGAGGAGACGAAGGCGCTTAAGAGCCTTGGACGCCTGCACCAGCTGGGAGGGGATTGGGAAGACGCGGTCGATTGCCACCATATGGCTCTCTCGCGAGCCGACGGCAAGGCGGAGGAGGCGGAGATCCTCGGGGAGATCGGAGAGGCATATTTCAAAGCCGGCCGATGGTCTCAGGCTGCGGAAAGCTATGAATCGAGCCTCGCGATACTGGAAAAGGGTTCATCCGGCCATCTCATGGCCAAGATCCTAAACCACCTTGGGCTTGCATTTGTGGAGATGGGCGAGTGGGGCAGGGCAGAGAAGGCATACGAGCGGGCAATAGATCTGATGGAGGGTACTGACGACTCCGCCGAGGCGGCGAGGATTCTTGGAAACTTGGGCTCACTGCATTATCGCCGAGGCGAGTACGGACCGGCGATTGAGTGCTTCCGTCGAAGCCTCGAGATCAAGGAGGGCCAAGAGGACCTGCTCGGAATGACCGCCACACTGAACAACATGGGGCTGATCCATGCCGATAAGGGAGAGTGGGAGGAGGCCGTCTCATGCTATCGCCGTTCATTGAATATCCTTCAGGAACTCGGCAACGGCCAGGCAGCGGCAAAGGCCCTCTCCAACCTGGGATCGGTATACCAGATGATGGGGGACTTCGACCAGGCCGTGGACCTGCACTGGGAGGCCCTTGAGCTTCAGGATCGTCTGGGCGATATGCACGGCGCCTCCAAGACTCAGAACAACCTGGGATTGGTCTATCAGTCCAAAGGGGAATGGGACCTCGCCCTCGATTACTACGGGAAGAGCCTGGAGACCAAGGAGCAGCTCGGTGACGTACAGGGCGTCGCGACAACCCAAACCAACCTCGCGAGCATCTACCAGATGAGGGGACGATGGGAAGAGGCTATAGCCCATATCCAAAGGGCTATGGATACGTTTAGAGGCCTGGGAGACCAGCGCGGCGTCTCAACCGCCCATAACAACCTTGGAAACATCTATGCAGATATGGGAGACGGCCTCCAGGCGATCAGGCATTACAGCCAGAGCCTCGATATCAAGGAGGCTTTGGGAGACCTGCACGGCGTTGCAACGACAGAGGGTAATATGGCGAGCATCCATTATCGCCAGGGGGATCTCGATAAGGCTGAGGACCTCTATGGACAAAGCCTGGATGCATTCCTAAGCCTCGGCGACTTGAGGGGGGCCTCCAACTGCCTGATGGGGTTGGGCCAGATTTCGGCGGACCATGGCTGTTGGGACAGGGCCATATCCGAGTATGCGCGCTGCCTGGAGATGAGGTTCTCCTTGGACGATTGCGCCGGGATCATCAAGGCATTGACAAGCCTTGCAAGCATCTGCTCCTCACTTGGCCGATGGGAGGAGGCAGCTGAGCGATACATGCAGGCTTTGGAGCGCTTCCGCACCCAAGGGGACGTTCAAGGGGTAGCTGGCGTCCTTGCCAACCTCGGCAACCTATACTCGGAGCAGGGAGACCTGGATAAGGGGATCTCATGCTTTCGGGAAGGCCGGGAGATTCTGGAAAGGCTGGGCGACGTTTACGGCCAAGCTGTGATCCACAACAACATAGGAAATCTGCATTATCGGAGGGGGGAGTGGGCGCCCGCAGAGGAGCATTATCGCTTGGCTCTGAAGGGATTCCAGGAGGTGGACGACCGCCAGGGATCGGCCTCGGTAGAGAGCAATATGGCGAGCATCTATTTCAAGAGGGGGGATTGGGAAGGAGCCCTCGAATGCTATCAAAAGAGCCTGGACCTGTTCGAGCTCATCGATGACCTGCACGGCTCGGCTTCCGTCCTCGGCAACCTTGGCCTATTCTACTATCAAAGGGGAGAGTGGACGCTGGCCCATGAACACTTCCGCCTCGCAATGGAGGTCATGGTCCGCCTCGGCGATAAGGAGGGGGCGGCGGAGATGCAGAGCAGCATGGACATGATCACCTCCCACAGGGGCGAGATCCGAGGAGACCTAGGCGATTACCAGAGGCAGCTTGCGGCCCTCGAGGAGCGCCGCGACCTGAGCGGGTGCGCAGAGATCCTTGGAGTGATCGGAAACGTCTACGCCGATCGATATCAATGGGACGAGGCGGTGGCACATTATCAGAAGAGCCTCGAGGGCTTCACAACGATAGGCGACCGCTACAGTCAGGCGCAGACGCTCTACAACATAGGCCTTGCCTATCGGGACAAGGGAGATTGGGAGCATGCACGAGAGTATCTAGAGGAGGGGCTCGATGCCTTCATAGAGCTGAACGCTGCCCCGAACGTTGCGCTTGCCAAGCTGGGCCTGGGAGGGGTCTTGGAGAGGGTAGGCTCATTGCGCCAGGGCGAGGAGATGATTCTCTGCGCAGTCAACCAGTTCGAGGCCCTGGGGGCAGTGCCCGACCTATGTCAGGCCTACCTGCAGCTCGCCAGGATCAAGCTCCAGTCCGGCATGTCGGTGGAGGCAAAGTTTTACCTCTCCGAGGCCGAGACATACATATTCAAGATCGGATACGAGCCGATGAAGGTGCAGATGTACAACGCCTGGGGCCTCTACTACAAGGGAGAGGGCTTTGAAAGCGAAGCGCGAAGTAACTTCGAAAAAGCCCTCGCTCACGCAAGAAGGCTTGGAGATCCACTTCAAGAGGCGCTCGCCCAACGGAATTTGGGGGTGCTCGCCAAGGCAATCGCAGACTACGGCGAGGCAAAGGAGAGGCTCACAGCAGCGCTTGCCATATTCAATCGGATGGGATCGCTCTGGGAGGTAGCCTGCACATATGAACATCTGGCAGACCTCGCCTTGAAGAGGAAAGACTACGATGAGGCCGCTAACCTCGCCGCCCACCTGGAACGGCAATCAAGGCTTCAGGAGTATGGAGATCTGCACATCAGGGCGATCGCGCTTCTAGCCGACAGCGAGCTTCACAACGGAAGAGCCGATGAGGCCCTCGCCGATTACTCAGAGGCGCTTCGCCTTGCCAAGGGTCAAGGGGAAGATGCCTACACCCAGACGATCGACCTCCTCATGGGGAGGATGGTCGATTACGTCGAGGATGGGCCCGATTCCAAATCGCTTAGAAGCCTCGGCAGCCTCATCGATGCCATGAGGTCGCGCATGGAGGACGAGGAGTATTGCCAGCTGGTTGTGGGAAAGGATTTGGGTCGAAACTGATCATATCCAGATGACGCTGGGGAGGACGCTCATCTGCATGTCGAGCTCGGCGAGCTTGTGCCTGACCTCGCCCTCGCTCAGCAGAGCCTCCAGGTCATTAAGGCGGGCGACAACCTCCAGAAGATCGGCGTCCATCTCCTCCCGTCGGGCCCGAACGGAGGAGTAATAAAGCTGGGCCCGATCTGTTCCCGCCTCGATGCCGAAGTAGTCTCGGGAGAAGAAGCCCTTGAAGCGAAGGATAAGTGGCTTGTAGACCGCCTTCAGCCGGGGGAGATAGAACTCGTCGAGGACCTTCTTCATAAGGGGATTATCGACCTCCCCAAGGGCGATCCTCATGTAGCCCTGTCCATGAATGTAAGGGGAGTAGAAGACGTTGTACCTGACGAGGCTTCTGAGATCTGTCGCCAGCCGGATGCCAAACTCGCAGTCGTCATACGTTCCAAGAAGGCCTGGATTGAGGTAGTACCTAACCTCCAGGAAGATCTCCCTCTCGAGCCTTATCAGGACTACGCTCTCCTCATTGGAGCGAGCGTGCACGCTCACCTCACGCACGCCTTGCCCCAGTATCTCGCTTGCCGCCTCCCTCGTGCAGTCCATAGAGGAGAACTGGCGAAGCCCACCAAGTAGATCGCCCATCGTCTTCATCCAAACCACCCAGCAAGTCCCTGACCGGTTATATAGATCTCTTCTGTTAGGACCGCGATTGCCAATATCACCGCAAGCGCCATTGCAACGCCAAGAAGCCATAGCGCTCGGGATATATCGCCGACCCCCGGAGCCCCCCCCGACTCGTTTATGATGTAAGCTCCGGGCTTCTCCAGGCGGATCCCCAAGGCTCCGGCAGCTGCAGCCATAGGCCAGCCGGAGTTGGGGCTGGGAGTTACCCCATGCCATAGAAATGAAGACCTCAAGGCTGCAATCGCCCGCAGCGGCCTGGCAGCGGCAATTATCGGAGGGCTGATCCGGGCGGGGATCCAGTTGGCCAGGTCGTCAAGCCTCGCCGATGCCCATCCAAGCTCCCTGAGGTCAGGCGTTCGATAGCCGAGCATGCTGTCCATTGTGCTCATCGCCTTGAAGGCGAGCGAAGCCTCGATCCCCAAGCCCAAGGGGGAGAAGAGAAGGTAGTAGAAGATGGGGGAGAGGACCGCATCTACGTAGTTCTCCGATAGCGACTCGATAACGGCAGACGCGGCCTGTCTCTCGGTCAGGCTGCTCGCATCCCTGCTGACGAGGGCTGGGAGCATCCTCTTCGCCTCGCCAAGATCATCTCTGATTGCAAGGCCTATCTCTCGAGAGGTCTGGAGAAGGCTTCGAATGGCGAATGTGGACTTAAGGAGATATGCTGAGAGGATAATTGCAAGGCCGGGAAAGGCCAGGCCGGCAATGGCGACCACGAGATGTCCTGCAACCGCGCTTGCAAGCACAACCGAAGCTGCCAGTATCGCTCCGTGCAGACGGGTGGGCGAAAAGCGGCGGCGAAGTGCGGTGATCAGCCGGCCGATGAGGACGACCGGATGGACTGCCGCGGGAGGCTCTCCCAGGAACAGGTCCAAAGCTACTGCGAGCAGGAATACATCGAGGGCGATCATAGATATCGCTCCAGTTCATACCATATTAGATCGAGAGAGACGCCTGCCATCAGGCGGTTTAGGACCACCTCAGCAACTTCAGGCCTATGCAAAAGGTTGCATTTTCTGCAGGACCAGACATCTCGGGACCATCTCCCGCCCGTCCTCTCGTCGAGACAAGGGTAGAACGGGCAGAAGCAGAAGGTGCAGTCCTGCTCTGGAAAGTGGCATGGATAACGCTCGCAGTTCAGCCTCTGCATTCCAGAACCCTGCCAAGAGCAGCTATTAGGACCTGGTTCTCCGAACGGGTGCGGACAGCGAGGCGGATGTATCCCTCATCCAAGCATGCGAACGACGAACAGTCCCTCACGAGGACCCTCTCCTCGGCCATCTTACGGGCAATCTCCACCGAGGTCATGCCGGTCGACCTCACGTCGACGAGGATGAAGTTCACGCAGCTCTTCAGCGGATGGAGATCCAGATCCTTTAGGGCCTGCGAGAGCCATGCGAGCTCCTGCTGAACGAGCCGCCTGCTCTCCTCAAGGAACTCAGTCTGCGTGAGAAGATAAGCTCCTGCAGCGGCAGCAATGGATCCTATGCTCCAGGGTATGCGAGAGCGGTTCATCACCTCGGCCAGGGCAGGGTTGGTCACCGCGAAGCCCAGGCGCAGGCCAGGGACGCCAAAGGACTTCGTAAGAGACCTCATCACAACAAGGAACTCCATCTCCGTCGCAAGGTCTGCGAGGCTTGCCTCGGGATCGGAGAGCTCGATGAAGGCCTCGTCGAGCAGAAGGAAGGTCTGCTGCTCCTCGAAGCGGATTGCTATCTCCTCTGCCTCCCGGCGCGAGAGGAGATGGCCGGTGGGATTGTTAGGATTGCAGATGAATGCTGCCTTTGCTCGATCGATCGATCCATCGTCGAGGAGGTCGGCCAGTGGGATCCTAAGGATGCAGGGCTCCTCCACCTCAGCCCCGACCAGACGCGACTGGGCGGCGTACTCGCCAAACGTCGGGGATGGGATCAAGGCGATCTCCCCCTCCATGAGCACCGTCTCAGCAAAGAGGCGAATTATCTCCGATGAGCCATTGCCGACTACGATTGAGGCCGGATCAACGCCTGCATAGATAGCTGCAGCGCATCGATACTCGGCGTACTCGTTGTCCGGGTAGTGACCGAGACGAGGGATCTCGCGGGCGAAGACCTCATCTAGCGGCGGAGACCCCAATGGATTGATGTTCGCGCTGAAGTCGAGGATCTCCCCTCCTCCAAATCGCGAGGAGTACTCTCGCACCTTCCCACCGTGGGGGCATGCCTCTGCCCGAGCAAAGCTCCTCTTGATCAGTTCTATCATGGGTCCCGCGTATCCACCCGCCTCCTCACATTTCAACCTAGCGGAAGGCTCACACGTTCAAGATCAGGGCAATCGGTACATTGAGGGAAAATACGATCAGGACATGGATTGTGTATGTTATATAGTATACTCTCACCAACATGCGTGAGATGATGTTTATATTATATTAAGGTGTATCCGAAAGTGTTTTATGTCCTCTGCGAGCATATGGGGCTCCGTCTATACAGGAAAGAGAGGAGGCCAAAAATTGGTTAAAACCGAGGGCAGCTTTGCCGTTGAGGACATGAAGAATGTCCAGATCAACATCGGGGCTGTCATAAAGGAAGAGGATGAGTGGGACCAGGAGATGGGACCCTATCCAAAGCCACAAGTGGCAACGCTCCGAGACTGGGATTTTAAGATAGTAAACCGATACCGCATTTTTTATGCCCCAGCTGACGACACCTGCACCCTTTGTACCTTTGGTCCCTGCGACCTGACTGGTAACAAGCGTGGTGCCTGCGGCATCGATCAGGCAGGGACATGCGGCAAGATCGTGCTAGTGGCAGTTCTGATGGGGACATGCGCCCACACTGCTCACGGTCGCCACCTGTACCACTGGTGCCTGGATAAGTTCGGTGACATGCCGTTCGACATGGGAAGCGACATCCTTGTGAAGGCTCCGCTTACAGAGTCCATCATAGGGATCAGGCCCAAGACCCTGAAGGACTTCGGCCCTGTTCTCTCCTACTGTGAGGAGGAGATCACCCAGCTTCTGGCATCCTGCCACAGTGGGCAGGAGGGAAGCTATATCGACTTCGAGTCGAAGGCCCTGCACTCCGGTATGATCGACTCTCTGGGGAAAGAGATCTGCGACATGCTGCAGACGGTTGCCTACGACATGCCCCGAGGCGACCCGGAAGCCCCGCTCGTCGAGATCGGCATGGGCACCATGGACCAGAGCAAGGCTTGCCTCATAGCTTACGGCCACAACCTGGCTGCCGGCGCAGAGGCCATGTTCTACACCGAGAACAACAACCTCTGGGATAAGGTCGACATCGGCGGCGTCTGCTGTACGGCAATCGACCTGACCAGGATCGCTGAGGGACTCGGCAACACCGACATTCCCAAGATGATCGGCACCAAGGCCAAGGTGGCAGGCGCTGTCGGCTGGTGGAGGAAGATGGTCCGGGCAGGGATCATGGATGCAGTGATGGTAGACGAGCAGTGCGTCTGGTGTGACGTAGTCAGGGACTGCGAGCCGCGCAAGATACCTGTGATCGCCACCAACGACAAGATCATGTACGGGCTGGTCGACAGGACAAACGACCCGGTGGACGAAATCGTCTCAGACCTAGTGGAGTTCAGGGTCGCAGGCGTTGTAGTCCTCGATCCCATCAAGGCCGGCGAAGTTGCCGTCAAGACAGCTCTGCAGGTCAAGCCCAAGAGAGCCGACATCAAGGACAAGCTCGTCCTTACCGAGGAAGAGTTCAAGAAGTTCCTCGATACCTGTACCAAATGCAGGCAGTGTACATACGTCTGTCCTCCGCATATCAGGATCAGCAACCTCATTGAGGAGGCAATCAAGGGCAACCTGGAGCCCTTCTCAAGTACTTATGAGGTCTGCGTTGGATGCGGCCGCTGCGAGCAGGCATGTCCCCAGGACATACCGATCCTCAAGCTCTATGAGTACGCCAACAGGGATTACATAGCCAACCAGAAGTTCAAGATGAGGGCCGGACGCGGTCCCGTCAGGGATACGGAGATCAGGGCTGTTGGGATGCCCATAGTGATGGGAACGATCCCCGGCGTAATCGCGCTTGTTGGCTGCAGCAACTACCCGAACGGCACCAAGGAGTGCTACGACATCGCCAAGGAGTTCGCAGACCGCGGTTATATCGTGGTTGCTACCGGCTGCATGGCCATGGACATGTCCCTCTACACAGATGAGGACGGCAAGACCATCTGGGAGCAGTACCCAGGCGGGTTTGATGGCAGAAACGTCTGCAACATAGGGTCGTGCGTTTCCAACGCCCACATCCACGGCGCAGCTATTAAGGTTGCCACAATCTTCGCCCGCAGGAACCACAGGGCCAACTACGACGATATCGCCGACTACATCCTATCCAAGGTAGGAGCATGCGGCGTTGCCTGGGGAGCCTACTCCCAGAAGGCGGCATCGATCGCAACAGGCGTCAACCGTGTCGGCTGCCCAGTAGTTGTACAGCCATCCTCGGTGATCTACAGAAGGGCCTTCCTCGGCCGGACTGACGTGCCCGAGGACTGGAAAGTAATCGACGCGCGCGACGGATCCCTCGTTCAGATCGAGCCCGCTCCCGAGCACATGCTCTACGTGGCCGAGACGAAGGAGGAGGCCATGCTCATGATGGCCAAGCTCTGCTTCCGCCCCTCTGACAACAGCATTGGTAGGATGATCAAGCTGACTCACTACTGTGACATCAGCAAGAAGTACTTCGGAAAACTGCCCGATGACTGGCCGATATTCGTCAGGCACGCCTCTGAGCTTCCGATCGCCGACAAGGAGCCGATGATGAGGGAGCTCGAGGAGAAGCACGGCTGGAAGATCGACTGGAAGGCCAAGAAGATCGTCGAAGGGCCTATTCGGCCTGCTGACGTCAGCTTCGACCCGACAAACCTCCCCAGAAAGATAAGGGCTAAGAAGAAGTGATTGAAATGGCAGTAGACACCACCAAGAACCCCATACCCTTTGAGATGGCCCAGATCCCCGGGCCGGAGATGGCCAAGGCCTATGCCACCAAGGTTATCGGGTCTATCATCAAGAAGTCCAAGAGGCCCCTGCTCGTCGTCGGAGCCGAGCTATTCGACGACCCGGTGATGTTCGACAAGGTCATCGAGATGGGGAAGACAGGAATCCCCATAGCTGCGACGGCCCATAGCGTCAAGGGCTTTGTGGAGAGGAACTACCTGGAGAACGTCTATCAGATCGGGCTCCATCCCCTCACCAACTACCTCCGTTTCGAGGATTGGAAGGGATTGGATGGCCAGGGACATTACGACACCGTGATATTCCTAGGCATCCACTACAAGTTCGCAAACGCCATGTTCTCGGCGCTGAAGAACTTCAACCGCAACGTGCGAAGGATATCGATCGACCGATACTTCCACGTAAATGCCAACATGACGTTCGGCAATCTGGCCTTCAGCCCCGACGACTACCACGAAGCAATTGATGAGGTTATAGCTATACTGAAGAAGTGAGGATTAACTCAGTATTTAAGGAGAGGTGTATAAATGGCAGAGGAAATTCAACTCGATATATCCCCCATGTACGAGGGGGAGCGCATAAGGAAGGATGACCTGTGGGTGGAGCTTGGCGGCCCCAAGGCCGACGGCTTCGAGCTGAGCCTAGCAGCCAGCATGGACGAGGTCGAGGACGGCAAGGTTACAATCGTAGGCCCTGACCTCGGCACGGTTCCAGAGGGCTCGACCGTACCCTTCGGAATGGTCTTCAAGGTGGCTGGCCCCTTGATCGAGAAGGACCTTGAGTCCATCATCGAGAGGAGGAACCACGCCCTTCTATCGGCCATCAGCGGCTTCATGCACCTCAACCAGAGGTACGATATCTGGATGAGGGTTGGCAAGGGACTGAAGAAGAAGGGAGTCACCTCATGGGAGCAGATCTTCAAGCCGGTAACCGTCCTGTACAAGAACGAGATGCCCTTCATCGAGAAGATGGAGGTTACGGTCTACACAGACCCTGCAGCGGTGAAGGAGGAGCTCGCCAAGGCCAGGGAAGTATATAAGGTCAGGGACGACAGGGCCAAGGGACTGCACGACGATGATGTGGAGGTATTCTACGGCTGCACACTCTGCCAGGCCTTCGCCCCAACGAGCGCGTGCTGCGTAACCCCCGACAGGCCATCCCTTTGCGGAGCCATCTCCTGGTTCGACGGCAGGGCCGCGGCCAAGGTGGACCCCGAGGGACCCCAGTTCGCCATCCCCAAGGAGGGGCTCATTGACGAGATCGCCGGAGAGTACGAGTCCATCAATAGCATGGCCGAGCAGAGGTCCGGCGGCGAGTACAGCCGTATGGCGCTCTACACCTTCTTCGACGCACCTCACACCTCCTGCGGCTGCTTCGAGACCGTGGGCTTCTACATGCCCGAGGTTGACGGCATCGGCATAGTTGATCGTGACTTCAAAGGCGCGACCCCGAACGGATTGCCCTTCTCCACAATGGCGGGGCAGACCGGTGGCGGAAAGCAGATCGTAGGCTTCCTCGGAATGGGAATCCTGTACTACTTCTCCACCAAGTTCCTGCAGGCCGATGGCGGCTGGCGCAGGATCGTCTGGATGCCAAAAGCCCTGAAGGAGAGGGTGAAGGAGGGCATCTCCGAGGAGATGTTCGCAAAGATCGCCACCGAGGAGGATGTAAGCGACCTAGACGGGCTGAAGAAGTTCCTGCTCAAGGCTGGCCATCCCGTGGTCGATGGAGTTGTCAGGACAGTTGACAGCAAGAAGATCACCGAGGGATGGAAGTTCGAGGATATCGACGACGATATCAAGGAGAAGGTCATCGCTTACATAGAGAAGACCGGTGGAGATATCGACACCGAGAAGATGATAGAAGAGCTCGTCATGAGCGAGGGCCAGTTCATGCAAGTGATCGAGGCCCTGCAGGAAGACGGCGTACTCTGAGTATTTCAGGGGAGAAAAAAGGAGGTTATTAGAATGGGCAAGCTACAGCTCAAGCTTAAGAAGAAGGAGGAAGCCCCCGCAGCGGCACCCGCCGCTGCAGGAGCCGCCCCCGGGGCCGCTCCGGCCTTTGCCATGCCTGCCGCAGGAGGCGCGGGAGGCATAAAGCTGATCCTGAAGGACGCCAAGGTAACCATAGACAAGGTGGTACTGGCAAAGTAGCACCTCTGTCTCCCTCCCTTTTTTTTGTGGTTTTATCTGCAAATAGGAGAGGAGGGATACGGTAGACGTTAGCATGGATTTGGTATTCCACTTGATGGGAGGTTTTGAGAATGGGCAAGCTACAACTTAAATTGAAGAAGAAGGAAGAGCCTGCAGCCGCACCCGCGGGTGCCGCACCCGCCGCTGCCCCGGCCTTTGCCATGCCCGCTACGAGCGGGTCTTCGGGCATGATCCTGGAGCTAAGGGGCGCCACCGTCCACATCCAGGAAGTAGTCATCAAGCAGAAGAAGAAGTAGGAAGGCTTAATCGTGGGGAGAGTAATTGCCATAACCGGTAAGGGCGGCACCGGAAAGACGGCGTTGTCCGCCATGCTGATAAGGCATCTGGTCAAAGCTGGAGGCGGAGAGCGGGTGCTCGCCATTGATGCCGATCCCGATGCCAACCTCGCCGATTCCCTCGGAGTGGAGGAGGTAATGACGGTTGGCGATATGCGGGAGTTCCTGCAGGATTCGCGCTTGACCCTCCCGCCCGATACCGATAAACGGGCCCTTTTGGAGGCCAAGATCTTCGAAGTCCTTCAGGAGGAGGACGGATACGACCTCCTCGTTATGGGAAAGCCGGAGGGAGCGGGGTGCTACTGTTACGTCAACAACCTCCTCAAGGGCATCATGGAGAGGACCGTCGATCAATACGATCTGATCATCATGGATACGCCGGCTGGGTTGGAGCATTTCAGCCGAGGCGTCATGCCGGATCTCGATACATTGATCGTCGTGACCGATGCGTCCCGAAGGGGTCTCACAACGGGCGAACGCATCCAGGAGCTGGCCAAGACGCTGAACGTCAAGTACAAACACCTCTTCTTGGTAGCCAATAAAGTTACCGAGATAAACAGGGACAAGATCATGGAGAATGCCAAGTCCCTGGGACTTCAGGTTATCGGCACCATCCCCTACGATGAGAGCCTGGCCAAGCTGGATCTGACCGGCGAACCATTGATCGATCTTCCAGACGATTCCCTTGCCGTGGTGGAGGTACGGGAGAGGATCATAAAGGAGATGGGCCTTTAGGTTTAAGAGGATTTGATGAAGATATCCGACGGCATTCGGCCTTTCGCTGGAGGCGATGGGCAAGGCAGGGTAGTCCCGGCTTGGGCGATTCCCCCCCTCCGGTTCAAATCCACTTCTCCGGATATCTTCAGGATTGCGTTGGGTGATTGATATGGTAGATAAAATAAAGCTGAGCGATTTAAACAAGACCCTGTCAGAGTACGGGGTGGAGGCCCTGCAGGGGGTCTCCATTGAGGGCGATATAGAGCTAGAGATCGACACTGGTGCAGGCGGAGTAGGGCCCCTCTTCGCCTACTACTTCGGACATGAGGTAGCCCAGGTTGCGATGCAGCTCATCAAGTTTGCGAAGACCATGGGCTACCCAGTCGAGGGGCTTCTCCAGCCAGTGGCGGTAGCCCAGGCAGTATCCCCAGCTCCCGCTGACTTGGCCGCGGCCGCTGCTGTAGTTCCCGAGTGGAAGGTTGCAAGCAGCCTTGCCAGCCAGAAGTTCAAGGTTGGAACCGACCACACCTGGAAGCACCAGATCCAGGAGGTAGTTCTGGGCGCAACCAAGTCCGACGGCGGAAGCAGGGGCAAGGCCATAACGATCGGCGGTGAGAAGGCCCTGCCGTTCTTCTACGACACTGCCATGCCGAACAGGCCTGTTGTCACCATGGACGTATTCGACATGCCCATAGGCATGGCAAAGGCAGTCAAGATCAACTACGAGGACGTCATGAACAGCCCCGCCGAGTGGGCCAAGAAGGCGGTCAAGGAGTTCCATGCCGACCTCGTTACAGTCCATTTGATCAGCACCGACCCCCTGGTCAAGGATACCCCAGCAAAGGAAGCGGCAAAGACGGTTGAGGAAGTCCTGCAGGCCGTCGATGTGCCGATCTGCATCGGCGGTTCCGGAAACCCCGATAAGGATCCACTCGTGCTGAAGGCCGCGGCCGAGGTGGCCCAGGGCGAGAGGGCATTGATTGCAAGCGCTAACCTGAACATGGACTGGGAGGCTATAGGCAAGGCCTGCGTCGACAACGGACACGTCTGCCTGGCCTGGACGCAGCTAGAGATCAACTCCCAAAAAGAGCTCAACAGGAAGCTCATGAAGGTAGCAGGCGTTCCCCGGGAGTCCATAGTCATGGACCCAACGACCGCTGCCCTCGCATACGGCATGGACTTCGCCTACACCAATATGGAGAGGATAAGGCTCGGGGCGCTCAAGGGCGACGATGAGCTGACGTTCCCGATGTCCTCCGGCACGACCAACGCCTGGGGAGTCAGGGAAGCCTGGATGGTCAACTCACCCAACAAGGACGACTCCGCTTGGGGAGACAGGATGCTAAGAGGACCCATTTGGGAGATCCTCACAGGGTTCTCCCTGGCCATGGCCGGCGTGGACATATTCATGATGATGCACCCTCTGGCGGTGGCCTACCTGCACGAGATAACCCAGTCGCTGATGGGACTCATCGAGGCAGAGACGCCGGACACAGCCAACTGGATCAAGATGGAGGTGTGATTGCCATGAAGGAGACAAGCCCACTCAACCTGTACAAGCAGCTTCCCCAGACCAACTGTGGCAAGTGCGGGGAGCAGACCTGTATGGCCTTCGCCTCTGGGCTCATTGCCAGGGCAAAGAAGGTGGACGATTGCCCACCCTTGCTCGAGGAGAAGAAGTACGCAAAGAAGCTAGCCGCCCTCAGGGTCATAGTGGCCCCCGAGGTCAAGATGGTGGATGTAGGCGTCGGAGATATGATGAAGAAGGTGGGAGGCGAGGACGTCATGTACCGCCACCAGATGACCTTCTTCAACAAGCCGCCATTCGCCTACGATGTGACCGACACCATGGAAGAGGCAAAGCTGGTAGAAAGGGTCAAGACCATCAGCTCATGGAGGAAGTTCTACATAGGCAAGTGGGAGACGGTCGAGATGATCGCTGTGCGAGCCGTCTCAGGCGACCCTTCCAAGTTCGCAGCCTGTGTCAAGAAGGTCAAGGAGAACTCCAATTTCCCCTTGATACTCTGCTCCTTCGACCCCGCGGTCCTGAAGGCGGGCCTCGATATCGTAGGTAAGGACAGACCTCTTATCTACGCCGCGACCAAGGACAACTGGCAAGAGGTGGCGAAGCTCGCCCACGAGTACAAAGTGCCCGTCGTCCTATCGAGCCCATTCGACCTCGACGGCCTGAAGACTCTTGCAGTCACCTTCGAGCAGATGGGTATCACCGACCTCGTTCTTGACCCAGGGACCGCCCCCAACGGCAAGAAGCTCCAGGAGTCGCTGCAGAACTTCATCAAGCTCAGGAGAGCGACCATCGAGGAGGGGCAGAAGGACATCGCCTATCCGACGATCGCTCTTCCCATCAACGCCTGGGCCACAACCGATGACCCGGTACGCGCAGCCTACTGGGAGTCTGTGCTGACGGCGACCTTCGTCATCCGCGGCGCTGACATCATGGTCAAGCACTCCATCGACCCCCACAGCGTGATGCCGGATATGCATCTCCGGTTCAACATCTACACCGACCCGAGGACGCCGGTCCAGGTGAAGCCAGGCATCTTCACGGTTGGCAAGCCCACCAAGGAGTCGCCGGTCTTCGTGACAACGAACTTCGCCCTGACCTACTATACCGTGGAGTCCGACGTCGCCTCGAACGAGATCGACTGCCACATACTTGCGGTCAACACCGACGGCATCGGCGTGCAGGCCTCGGTCGCTGGAGGGCAGATCACGCCTGCCAAGATCAAGGACTCCTTCAAGGAGGCAGGGTTCGACCTGGAGGCGGAGATGGCCTACCCCTCGATGATCCTGCCGGGCATGGCCGCCAAGTTCAGCGGCGAGCTCGAGGACCTCTTCGGAGGAAAGGTCAAGATCCTCGTGGGACCGGAGGACTCCGGCCGCATCATCGGCTGGATGAAGGACCGCTGGCCACCCAAGTGAAGATAGGCTTTACCCCTTGAAGGGTAGTCGATACGGCCCCTGGAGTTCAACAGGGGCCATATCGCCTTTTTTCTCCATCTCATCCATCACTCGCACGATGATAAAGGGCAACTGAAGGAGATCACAGGAGCCGTTAGCTTGCATTTAATAAAATATTCCCGTTCATTTTTCCGTCTTCAATAAGGCCTTTGAGAAGGCAGATCTCCAGGTCAAGCCTGGGGCCCTGGACTATGTTCTTCCATGCACTGGGGGACTTCCGATATTCATGCAAGAGAATAGGAGATGCGATATTTCGGGCAGACCAGGATGGCATCGTAGATGTTGATGATGCCGCCCAAGGTACAATAGCTGCAGCCGATAGCATCGACAAGAAGTATCTGGAACCCAAGGTATACAGCGCCATTCAAAGCCCTAGATATCTTACAATCCTTGAGAAGATGGCAGCGATTGCTGTCATGAAGCCCACCTTCCAAAGAAGGGATGTGGATCAACGTCTCAGCTCGGATAAGAAGAAGGTCTTGGACAACTGTCTTCGAAAGATGAAGGACCTCGGAGCCCTTAGTCGGGATGCCGACGGCTATAGCTTCGTCAATGACCTGTATCCCTTGTATGTTCTGATGGAGAGAGACAAAAACAGGCCTCCCCACCGCCAAAAAAATGACTGACCGTCCGGCTGCTCCGGCCTTTCAGTACTCGCCCTCCTCCTCAACGCCCTCCCTCGGAGCCAAGAGCAGGTCCTGGAAGAGGAGAATCTCAATCACCTGGGCAACGTAGCGCCTCTGTTGAAACCTCTGTATGTCCTCGTGCATCCGCATCTCGCTCTCGATCTGCACCCTGATCAGCGCCAACCTGAAATCGTCGCGCACCTCATCGCCCAGCTTTAGCTGACAGAACTCCTTCAGAAGCCACGGGAGGCGCAGGGGATCTTTCAAAACCCTGGCCAATAACAGTATGCTCTCGTCTCTCTCCCCCAAGGGCTCGCCACCGGTGAGCAGGTCAAGCTCTGCCTGGGAATACCTAACATCGCCTATTGTGATATCCATCTCCAACAGATCTCCTAGAGTCACTTCGAATCATTCTTATAAAGACCGTCCCCTGAAAGCCGTCCCAAAAGATCCTGGCAGAGCTCGAGATCCTCGACGGCATTCACATTGATCGCAAGCTCAACCCGGTCCATTATCAAGTGGTAATCCTCCTGCTCCTCCTCGATATCGGATCCGTCGAGTATGTTCACGCCCGACGGGACGATGAGGCAGCCGCCGTAGTTGAAGAGGGCATCCGGCCTCCTCTTTAGCCGGCGATGTATCTCGATTGGAGTATGCACAGAAAGCGCCGGCTCTGGACGCCTCGAGTAGACCTTCGCGATCTCGCATATGAGATCCCCGCTTAAGAGGGGAAGGTCCGCCATGACCATCAGGATGGGACCTGTCACCTCCGCGATCTTCACCGCTTGAACCATATCGGCAACATAGCCAACGCCGGAGGTGGTGACGACCTCAAGTCCGTTCTCGATTGCCCAGGCTTCGGTCCTGGGGACGTTGGAGGTCGTAGCAACCCATATTCGCTTCAGACCCGCACCCTTGAGGGCGTCGACCACATAGCTTATCAAGGGCTTGCCCTGGAGCGAGACCATAGGCTTCTCCCCCATCCCAAGCCTCGTGCCTTTGCCCCCCGCCATCACCAGGGCGTCCAAGGGAGGACCTCCATGAGGGCAAGGCATGAGATGAGCGCAATTCCCCGGGATATCTCGTTCGATGCGCCTATGCCGTCGCCCGATCCACCCCCGAAGTTCCTCTTGGAGACCGCGACGAGGTATAGTGAGGACGATAGGGAAAGCCCGAGCATGGCGAGACCCAAAGGACCGAGGATCCCTGCGCAGAGCAAGGCGGAGATAGCAAGGCCCGCCAGGAAGTCGCGCATGCCCGCCTTCTCAATCATCATCTGGCCAAAGCCCTTCTGAAAAGGCCGCGAGAAGGCGGCAAAGCCAATCATCGACTGCTTTGCAGAGACCTCGGCTGCGACGAGGGCCAGGGGAAGTAGGGTCGAGGGAAGCGCGCTCATCGTGTAGAACAGAACGATCAATATGAGTGCGATGTAGAGGCCGCCGGCCGATCCGAGATGTACGTCCTTCATGGCCCGGATCTTCTTCTCCCGGTCACCGTGGGCTGTTATGCCGTCAACGAAATCGGCTAGCCCATCGATATGGTTTATGCCGCAGAGCTTGTAGATGAGGAGAAGGACGATTACAGCAACCAGACCAGCCGGCAAAAAGGGCGATAAGAACCTTGCAACAGTTCCATAGAGAAGGCCCAGCAGAAGGCCGATCGATGGGAAGAGGTATATGTGCCTCATCATCGCCTCTATGCCCTCCATCGATATGCCGACGGGGATCGTCGTCAGGAATCCCACGGCCGAGCGAAGTGCGAATAGGGCGTCTAACAGATCGACCCCGCCCTGGTGTACATATTGGAGGAGATCCCGCCTATAAGGCCGCCGATGACGTCGTCCATGAATGGGCCAAGACGTCCAAGGATTCCTGGCTTGGCCTTGTCGAACCTGATATACTCGAATGTGCCCTTGTAGCCTCCGATATACTGGGATATGCTAAGGCCAATGACCTCGTCGGCGATGAGGTATGTCAGATCCCTGTGATAGTCCTCGCCGTTCAGGTTGGGCAGGTTGCCCGCCATCCCCTCCCCCTCCAGCAGGACGCCTGCGTATATCAGAAGGGCCAGGTTGGGATCTGATAGAGCAAGATCAAGCTCGCGGCGCAGAACCACCTCTGCCTTCTCGCGGGTCTCCACACCCGGGTGAGGCACGTAAAGCTCCAATGCCGCGGATATGACCTCGTCCATAGCTATTCCGATCTCCAGGAGAACCTCCCGGATATCCTTTTGGGCTCTCTTCCCCGTGATCATGTTCACCCTTTCACTAGAAATATGGATAAAAGAATATCCCCTTCTGCAGAAGTTATTTATGGCTTTATGTGAATGGTTTCCCATATGAAGACCATGGTTAAGATCTTTGTGGACCACGAGCATCTGGTAAAGGCGATCAATACCCTTACAGAGCTTGGCATCACCGGCTTCTATTTATATGAGTATAAGGGCATGTCCCCAAAAAGCTGGAAGCACTTCAAGCTTAGCGAGGATCCGGCGATGACCGCAGAGACCATAAGGAACCATTCAGAACCTGGAGTCATCATCAACACCGTGGTCGGCTCGGATAAGTGCGAAGAGCTGATAAAAGAGATGGAGGAAGCCTTAAAGGGGATAAGGTTCACCATCATGGGCCACAAGGTGCTTTCCATAAAGGTCAGAGGAGACTGAAGTATAATGCAGGATACTCTTAAGCAAGAGGTTGAAGCAGCCCTGGAGTCCGTGAAGAACGCCTTGAGGATGGAGGGAGGCGATGTCGAGCTCGTCGATATCGAAGATGGTGAGGTGATGGTCAGGCTCACCGGATCCTGTGCAGGCTGTCCCTTCTCCCAGATGACGCTCAAGAACTTCGTGGAGAAGGAGCTTAAGAAGAACGTGGCCGGTGTCAAGGGAGTCGTATCGGTCTGATCACGGTGAGGGGAGGCCTCAATAGGCACCCTTGCCAACATTAACGATCATCTGCTATCCGCTGGAGGTCAATTTCGTGTTTCCGAGCAAGAAAGTTCAAACGTTGATGGGCACAAAGATCCAAGTGGAGATGAAAGGATCGCCCCGTCACGTCCTAGAGGGGATCCTGAACAGCGTTGACGAGTACCTTAACCTTCACCTCCTGGAGACGGTTGAGCTGGTGGACGGGGAACGAACCAGGTCATTGGGTTCGGTAATACTCCGTGGAAACAACATCATACTGATCACCCCTGTGGAGTAGATCGGGGAGGGCCCAGATGACCGAGGACGCACTTGAGTACATAAGATCCCAGGAGGAGGGAGTCCTCCAGAGCGACCTCTGGAAGGCCCTGAACATCGATTCTCGCAAATGCAGCAGAATTGTTGCCAAGCTCTTGAAGGAGAGGCTGATCATACGGGAGGCGGAGACCATCAACGGGATCCGTACCTACCGGCTGCATCACACGGAACGATTGCCCCCCTCCGGCCATCGTTTCGAGCATCTAATGGTGGAGGATATCTTCGAGCCCTGTGCTGGATGCATTGAAGAATGTATTCCACAGCACTGCGCAAAGCTGAGCGAGTGGATATTTGCGATAGTCCTAAGCCAGGGGCCGCCAGAGGAGGGGGAGTCGCTCAGAAAGGTGGAGGCGGCAAGAATCCAGCCAGTTTAGGCCCTCTAACCGTCCTCCAGAGCGAGGCCGATCGGCATCTCCCCACCAAAGGGGATGGGCGGCGAAAAAACCGTCTGTAACGCCGCCACAATTACCTTCTGATCGCTCGAATGGATGGAGTCCGCCATGATCCGGCTCAGACGCTTATCTGACCCGCACCAAATCCCCTCTTTGTCAAAATATCCTTGATGCGGTTTACGTGATTGCCCTGCAGCTCGATTATCCCATCCTTCACAGTTCCACCACAGGCAAGCTTGGACTTGAGATAGGTGCAGAGCTCCTGAAGGTCAATCTCATGCGGATCGATCCCGTGGATAACAGTTACCTCCTTGCCATATCGCCTTCTATTGACCTTGACCGTTATTCTCTGCTGTTCCTTGGCCACCTCTTCGCAGATGCAGAGCTCCTTGGGAAGACCGCAAACCGTGCACATTTCAGAACTCATCTAGGGGCACTTGCATCCATAAAATATAGAACTTACTGCCAAGAGATCTCATGAGAGCAATCTCCAAGGTCGAGCGATTAGGCAAAAACGAGATGGGAGAGGCTCATGGCCTCCGAGGAGATGGTTTTCGCCTCACCTCCTTGAGCCTCCTATGGACGACTTCCAGTAAGAAGATCGCGAGGGCCAGAAGGAGCAATATGTCGCGCCGGCTCTCCCTGACCTGGACCATCCTCTCGCTCGACTTCCTCGCCTCGATCACCAGGCTCCGGCGAGCCTCGTCCGGCGAGAGGACCTTGCCACCGAACGCCAGAATCTGCTTCTCCAGCTCCTTATTGTACCCAACATCCCAGAGCTCGATCGGATAGTTCACAGCGAGCGAGAACTCCCCCAAGTGGTAAATTCCAGCGATGGGGGCGGGAAGCACTGTACGATACATGCTATCGCCGACCCGCTCAACCTGGAGAGACTGGCCCTGAACGCTCGGGGGGCTGTTACTGGTTATGGTGATCTCGGCAGGGCTTCCCTCCCAAGCGTCCGGAGCATCGATCCTCTCGCCCTCGGGCCTTGGGTCCCCTATGGCCCAGTTCACGGATGAGGAGATGACAACCGAGTTCTCGGCCGAGTATAGGGAGGAAGCCCAACGGTTCCCATCGTCGGTGGAGAGCGAAACGACTCTCCCCAGGCCGTATCTCCAGGAGGTCAGGACCGGTTTTCCGTCCGCCATGACGACGAGCCTCTGGGCTCCGGGACGCGGAGTTACGTCGTTGAAGCCTGTGATGTTGGCGCTCAGGTTTAGGCCGGAGGTGATGTAGTGGTTGGCGGTAAGGACGCTGAGACCATATCCTGTGGCGCTCTCGATCTGCTCTGCCTCATCCTCCGTGGTCTGGATCTCGCCAGAGTGGACGGTCAGCGACGATGGATAGGTCGCTGCGAAGAAACGAGAGCCAGTGGCCTCTGCAAGTGACCTCAGCTTGGATGGGGCGTTCAAAAAGGCCTGGACCTGGATCAGCGTCGTGTTCACATCCATCCTCACAAGCATCTCCTTGGATCCGAGAAAGACATCCTCAGTCAGACGGCCGTCCGAGAAGAGGATGATCTCCCCTTCCCCTGTCGAGCTGTTGAGCATATCCCAGGCAAGGTTCATCCCATCGTCCATATGGGTCTCCTCGGTTCCGCTCGGCCAGAGGCTGACTATCTTCTCCTCCAGACCTGGAAGGGAACGGGCAAGCGGCATGGGACCTGAGACCACATAGGCCTTGGTTCCAAAGACCACGACCCCCACCAGGTAGTCGGAGAACTCGGGCGATCGGAGAAGCTCGAGGGCAAGCGCCTTCTCATAGTCCAGGTAGGGAGTCCCGTCGCCCATGACCTGTTGCTGCATCGATCCCGAGATGTCGAGGACGACCACCATCGTCTTGCCCCCCTTGAACGTGCTAGGACGGGATCTGACCGGGAGGACCTGCTCGAGGGTCGAGTTCAGGTAGCCGCCAAGCTCATAGGAGGTCATCCCCCCAACCACGACGAGGCCGCCGCCATCCCTGACGTAGTCCACCAAGGAGGCCATCTCAGGGGAGAAAGGACGATTCGCAAGGACGACGGCCTTGTAGCCCTCGAGCGACTTTGGGAGCTCCTCCTCGATCGTCATGCCGTAGAGCTCGGAGAGGACATCAGAGAGTGGCGAGCTTGCACCTTCCGTGATCAATAGCACATTTGGCTTGGGCACAACGTATACTGCTTTCTGATACTCGTTGTTTGCACGATGAAGGTCTTGAGCAGGCGAGATAACCGCCCGAAGGATGTGGCTTCCGACGCTCCGAAAGGCGTAGGGGATCTTGATCGAGGTCGTGTTCTCCCCATTTAGTGGCTGATCGTATATCCTCTCCCCATCGGCGAAGACCGCAAGGCCTCCTCCTGGCGGGCCGCCGGCCGATCTGACGATCACAGTGAAAGGATAGTCCCCGCCGAGGACTGCTGTGTTGGTCCCCGAGATCTCAACGCTCGAGTCCGCCCGGTCGGGCTCCATTCTAAGTGCGAAGACGGTAACGTTCGAGGATCGGGCAAGCGCGAGGGATTCTTCAAGCCCCATCCCCCGGTTGCTGTAGCCGTCGGATACAAGCAGAATTGCGTCTCCCTGTGGGGCGTTTCTCACTATCTCCTCGCCGAGCGGAGTGAAGTTGCCGGAAAATACCCTGATCTGGCTGTCGGAAATTGCATCCTTCAGCCCCTCGCCTACGCCTGATGGGAATATCGCCATAGAATCGGTCCGATCATCAAGGACGATTATGCGCGGTCGCTTTGAGCTCTCCATGTGGCTTGCGACCATGTAGGGGTTTGCGAGCGCCATAATGAGGAGGCATATCACTGCCGTCCTGCTTGCGACAAGCACCCGGTCCTTGCCACGGCGCAGATAGAGGAGGCCTGCTGCCAGAACGAACGGAAGCGCCCAGAGCAGCTCGGCATGGGTCAGATATAGGCCCTGTATCATATCTCTCTCCTCCAGCGGACGATCAATAGCTCGGCTGCGATCAACAGGGCGGCAAGCCCAATAAGCCAGGAGGCGTACTCCTTCTCCACAAGCTTCTCCCTGGCCTCTCCTTCCAGGAACTGGCCTTTCGCGAAGGTGATTCCCCCTCGAAGATCGGACTCCCTTGGATCGTACATGTTAGCGACGATTGCCTGGCCCTGGAATTGATAAACTCCAACGAGATCCAGAAGGAGGGTAGCGGTCGTGATAGTGCCCCTCGGAGTCTCGACCTCGATTGCCTCCCCCAAGGGCAAAATCTCTCCCGTCCTCTTATTGGACTCCCCTGGATCTGGGATTCCTGTCATCCATCCCATCATCTCATACCAGAATATCGGATACTCCGGTCGAAGGTAGAAGTCGGTCAATCCCTTATCGAGCGCATTGTAGACCACGAGTCCCCTCCCGAGATGCCAGTAGGAGAGGGCAGGATAGCCGTTTGCATCCACCATCGTGACCGAGCCTCGCCTTGCCTCGCACTCGAGGTACTCGAATACACCGATCTCATCGAAGTGGATCTCCTCCGCAAATCCGGGCGATTTGGCCCAGAGCTTGGCAGGCCCCGGCGCGAGCGCGTGGATCTTCACCGGCAGGAACTCGGGGCTCTCCGTCGAGTTGCCTGCCAGATAGACCAGGTTTCCCCCATTCTGGATGTAACGGTTGAGGCTTCCGTCGAAGGTCGCGTTCTCCGTGATTACCACCAGGTCATAGCTCGAATACGTCCCTGAACGATGGACTATGGCGTTAGGAAGGGACTGGAGCGCTGCAAGGGCCGGGCCGTCCTCCCCCAGGTAGAGTATTTGACGCGGTCGCTTGGCCGGGTTGTAGATGTAAGCCACGTTGTCCCAGGATATGGCGTCGTCGAGCTCAAGGGAGATGGTGCTTGTGCCAGGGGGTGCCTGGAAGGATACGTAGTAGTCGCCGTCCGCCGGGATCCAGGCCTCCTCCTTGACCGATCCGCCACTTCCCGCCTGGAGGGAGAGCGAGATCGCACGTCCCATGCCATAGTTGCGTATGAGGCAGGTGTAGTTCAGGAGATCTCCTGCCTCGACGATCCAGCCACCAACTATGGCGAGGTTATCCCCCCCGCCTGAGCTTTTCTCGAAGACCACCTGCGCCCCTGATGCCTCCAGGAGCTTTCTCGTAGCTGCCGGATCCTCGCCAGTCCAGGAGATGAAGTCGGATACAACGAGGATATCGCCGCCTTCTGCTCCAAGCAATGACCCGGCCATCTGCATGGCACCTGAGAGGTCGGCGGAGACCGCCTTTGGATAGATCCCCTTGAGGACGTCGGTTGCCTGTGCGGAAGAGCCCTCACGCATGGAGACGACTGGGATGTTCTCGGCAAGCACCAGGCTGATTCTATCGTAGCCCTCTATGTAGCGCGATGCGATATCGAGCGCGCCAATGAAGCCATCCTCCATGCTCGCAGAGACGTCCATCACCACCACCAAGTGGCCGGTTGGAACGCCTGGAGCAGTCGTATAGGGGCCAGCGGCGGCGAATGCAAGCGATGCGAGTATGAAGAGCTGTATCCAGAAGAGTGGATCGGTGATCAGGCGGCTTACCACCGCCGACCTCTGAGCCTCTCCTTCCAGGAGGAACTGCGTCGAGGGAAATGGGACCTCCCGTGGCCGGGGGCGTATGAGGTAGAGGATTATCAATGGAATGAGGCTAGAGAGCCCGAGCAGGGCCAGGGGGTTTCTGAAGGGCATCTGCTACCATCTCTGTCCAGGGGCGAGAAAAGGCTTACGACCATGCCCGATAGTAAGCCAACATTCTTAATACGGATAAAATTGAAGGGACAAACAAAGGTCCGTCCCTCGGAGGTATCATCAATGCTCAGCGTTATGGAGATATACCAGCTAACTCCAAAGACAAACTGCAAAAAGTGTGGCCTTCCCACTTGCATGGCCTTCGCCGTTGCCCTTCTGGGGAAGGAGAAGAAGGTCGTTGATTGTCCTCCACTTATGGAGGAGGCAAAGTATCAGGCCAAGCGGGAGAAGCTTATAGAGGCCATGGCCCCGATCGAAGGAGCATCTGAGACCGGCCTGATAATACATGAGGAGAAGTGTTACGGATGCGGCAACTGCGTTGTAGCCTGCCCTGTAAACGTCGCAAACGATCCCAAGGGAACTGCGCTGGGATTCGGGCCCACGAACGATAAGGCCATCCTCGTCGTGGAGGACGGCGTCGTAAAATGCCTCAACGTCGAGGAGTGCCGGCGATTCGGCCCGAACAAGATCCTCTGTAACGCATGCACAGCCACTTGTCCGAGCAAGGCCATAGAGTTCGTGTAGGTGATGATGATGGCGATCTGTACAGGTTGTTCTCTGCTCTGTGAGGATATCGAGGTGGACTTCAAAGATGGAAGGATCTCAACGACCAAGAACCTCTGCCGCAAGGGACTTGGACGCTACCGCTCGTTGTATACGGAGAGGGCTTCCCCGCGAGTCGATGGCCGGGAGGCGGGGCTCGATGATGCGATAAGCCGCGCCGCAGGATTGTTAAAAGAGGCAAAAAGGCCCCTCCTATTCGGGTGGTCGAACTCCACGCTGGAGGCCCAGTCGGCAGGCCTCGACCTCGCCCAGAAGCTCGGAGCTGTGATCGACGATACGTCCTCCTTCTGCCAGGGGGAGCTCTTGGAGATGGTGCTTAAGGGAGAGCTTCCCACATGCACGCTCGACGATGTCAGAAACTACGCAGACATGATATTTTACTGGGGATCTGATCCGTCGAACAGCCATCCCCGGCACATGTCTCGCTTCTCCTACTATCCCCGCGGGGAGAAAAGGCAGAGGGGTTACGATGAGGATAGAACTGCCTTCGTAGTAGACGTGAGGCTCTCGCCCACGGCCTCCATGATAAAGGAGGGCTTCTTCAAGCTCGCCCCGGGAGGGGACGCTTCCTTTATGGAGTCGATGCTCGCCGCGCTCGGCGGCAAGATCCCGCGCCTTCAGGATAAGAAGAAGGTGATCGCCATGGTCAACACCATGAAACGCGCTGATTTCGGCGCAATATTCCCGGGCCTTGGGCTTGCCTACTCGATGAAGGGCCGGATGGACATCCTCAAGAGGCTGGTCGATGGCCTCAACGAGACATCCAAGTACAGCGTCATTCCGATGGTGGGCCATTTCAACATGAGGGGGTTCAATCAGATGCTCTTCGAGAAGACCGGTTTCATCAACAGGGTGAGCTTCGCAGACGGCGTCGAGCACGGGCCAAAGCAGAGCATAATCGAGGCCTCGAAGAGCTGCGATGTAGCGCTAATCATCGGCTCGGACCCCATATCGGCGCTGCCGGGCGGCGTTGCAAGAAGCCTCGCCAAGATCCCAACGATCGTCATAGATCCGCACCGCTCGCTGACATCGGAGCTGGCCCAGGTGATCATCCCTTCGGCCCTCTCCGGAATGGAGGCCGGAGGATCGGCCATCAGGATGGACGGCGTCAGGGTCGAGTTCGAGCCGATCGTCCAAGGGGGAGGTTCCTTGCCAGATGTCGAGATCTTGAAGAGGATCGCGGAGGCGGTTTAGATGAGTCTCGAGCTTTCCATAGTGACGGTGAGGGATATATTCCAGAGCGAGGTCCAGGAGGTTGGAAGGTTCTCTTCCGAGTACCAGAAGATGAGCGCCATAATCATCCTCGACAAGGGGGATACGAAGACGCTCGGAGTCGCGGATGGAGGAAGGCTTCTCGTCGAGAGCTCTTCCGGGTCGGTTGTGGTTGGTGCGAAGGTGGATGATCAGCCCCACAAAGGACTTGCCTTCATGCCGAACAGCCCCTGGTCGAACCAGCTCGTCTCGGAGGAGACTGGGGAGAGCAGGATTCCGGAGTACAAGAGCATCCAGGCAGAGGTCTCCACGACGGACGATTCGATCACGGACCTCTCCGAGATACTCGCGAGGATGAGGGAGTAAGGAGTAGGGATTTCCAATGAACCTGATATCCATCGCAGATCTGACGAGCACCCAGATAATCCATCTCCTCGACAGGGCCGATTCCTGGAAGAAGGAGAGGTCCGCGAACAAGTTCGCAGGGCCGCTTGCGGGAAAGAGCCTTGCCATGATCTTCGAGAAGCCCTCGACGCGCACGCGGGTATCGCTCGAGACCGCCACAGTCGAGCTAGGAGGCCATGCGCTTTACTTAAGCTCTGGAGAGCTTCAGCTTGGGCGCGGGGAGACGGTGGCCGATACGGCGAGGGTTCTCAGCCGCTATGTGCACGGCATAACCGCCCGGGTTTACGATCACAGAACCGTCGAGGCCCTTGCCCAGCATGCATCGGTTCCTGTCGTAAATGCACTCTCGAACAGGGAGCATCCCTGCCAGATTCTGGCCGACCTGATGACGATTCGCGAGCGGTTCGGAAGGCTCGATGGCCTGAAGGTTGGCTGGATTGGCGATGGAAACAACGTCTGCAACTCGCTCATACTGGCTTCGGCCCTCATGGGGATGGATATCTCCGTTGCCACACCTTCGGGTTATGCCCCGGCCGCGGATATCGTCGAGAGGGCAAAGACCATCGGCGATGGATGCAGCCTCGTCGAGGATCCAAATGACGCCGCGAGGGGCGCCCATGTCCTCGTGACCGATACATGGGTCTCGATGGGCGACGAGGGCGAGGAGGCTGAAAGGCTCAGGGTCTTTGGCCGCTACCAGATAAACCGGGAGCTTCTCGAAGGCGCCTCAACTGATGCTATCGTCATGCACTGCCTGCCTGCGCACAGGGGACAAGAGATCACAGACGAGGTGATGGACGGGCCGCAGTCGGCCGTCTTTGACGAGGCCGAGAACCGGATGCACACGAGCAAGGCAATCCTCGAGTGGTTGATTGCGCCTCGCCGGGATTAAATATTCGGCAAACGACTTAACAATGGGGATGTATCTCATGACCAAGATCTTTTACAGATCGGACTCGACCAATACGGCCCGGCGGCTGGCGATAGCCATCCTGCTCTTTGCACTGCTTCCAGGAATCGCCCTTGCAACCTTTGCCGAGGACATGGCAAACCTCGGAGGCAACGTGGAAAACCGGCCCGGAGAGGCCGGGGCAATGGCGCTCTTCGACCGCTTCGGATCCAACCCGTGGCAGGGCGGAAGCCCGTGGGACACGCCGATGGCGTTGCCCGAGAGGCCTGCGGGATCGACGATTCCTCTGCCCGAGGACGAGGCTGAGGCTGCCGACGATGCGGCTGTAGCCGAGGAGACGGCGACGATGAACAAGCTCCTGGAGACGCTCGTAGTAGGCGAGCTTGCCATTGCCGACAGCTGTGCGTTGAACGGTTCCTGCGACGAGCCGCAACTGCTGCTCCTTCCCGGCGGCACCTACGATATCTACGCCGTCGTCAACGGGACTGAGCTGACCGGCGTATGGATAGAGCTTGTGAAGGGCTGAGCTATCGCCTCAAGGGGGCCTCCTCCCTTCCGGCGGGGGAGGGAGGTAGCTTTTTATCCTTCCGTAACTACCAGGGCTGAAGGCTTGCCTTGCGCCGTCGCGCAGGCGGCTTTGCGAGCGGGGGTTGCCAAGAGGTCAAAGGCGCAGGGCTTAGGACCCTGTCACGAAGGTGTTCGCGGGTTCGACTCCCGTCCCCCGCACTTACGGTAATTATGGATTGGAGGGGAGCTTTTGAAGTCAGGCTGCTGATAATTTACATCAAAATCGGTATGCTACCCTCATATTTAAGATTCAAAGTAATATTAATATAGGAGGTATATGATAATGAATGCAATTTCGTTGTTCACTTCAGTGCTTATCTTGGGCATATTCCTCACATCTGCCCAGCCGTTGCCCCAGTTCGAAAAGATGCCCGAGTCCTCTGGAGATCAGGCCTGCACGGCCTTTCGGATAAACACCACCGACGACGACATAATCCTCGGCCGGTCAATGGAGTTCGTCATCGATATGAAAAGCAACGTCACCTTAGTGCCCATTGGATATCAGTACGTGGGAACAGCTCCGGAAGGCAAGCCAGGCCTATCCTGGAAGACGAAGCACGGCATCCTGGGCATGAGCACCTTTGGCCTGCCCCATTTTAGCGAGGGCATGAACGATGCCGGCCTGGCAGTAAGCGCTCTATGGCTACCGGAGTTCACAGACTACCCGGACCTGAGCCCTGAGAACTACAGCTATGCTCTGGCTCCTGGAGAGCTGGTGACCTGGGCTCTGGGGTCCTTTGAGACTGTGGATGAATTCAAAGAGGCCTTGCCCGGAGTGCACGTCTGGAATGCACCCCTTCCCGATG
>JAFGMR010000023.1 GCA_016927425.1 Methanotrichaceae archaeon
CCCCCCTGACGAAAGCTCGCGATGGCCTACATGCAGCATTCGCCGCCGAAGAGCTGCCGAGGGAAGGCGGCTACCTACCCTGTCGACAGCGGATCCTAGCGACGAAGCCGTTATCCTCCATCTGCTCGGAATAGGCCCCCGATCACTTTCGCCCCGCCCCCCTCATCCTTATCTACCTTGACCACCATTCTACTCTTACCTCTCATTAAAAACTAGAGGCTGATATAAATGAAAGAGATCGCAGATCAGATAGCGGCCCGGCTCAAGGAGCAGGGGGCCGAGGTCTCGCCCGAGGCAATCGAGGCCAAGCTCAAGCTCCTCGTGGAAACCTTCCATGTCCCCACAGACGAAGCCAGGCGCAGCGTGATGAACTCGTTTTTGAAGGAGCACGGAATCGCTCCCACCGCCCCTCGCGGAAGCCAGGAGCTCAAGATCATTCAGATCAAGGAAGCGGGGATGTGGGTCGATATCAAGGCCAAGGTCGTGCAGCTCTGGGAGCCCAACAGCGACTCCATTTCCCAGACAGGCCTTCTCGGAGACGAGACCGGCGCGATGAAGTTCGTCAAGTGGGTGAAGGCAGATCTTCCACCGCTTGCCGAGGGCAAGAGCTATCGCTTCAGAAACCTCGTCACTGACGAGTTTCAGGGAAGGTTCAGCGTAAAGATGAATCGAACCTCCCAGATAGAGGAGATAGATGAGGAGATAGAAGCTGCGGAGAGGGTTCCGGCACAACAGGTCACGGTCGACTCGATCTCCCAGCCAGGGATCTGGGTTGATATCAAGGCCAAGGTCGTGCAGCTCTGGGAGCCCAACAATGAGTCGATATCCCAGATAGGCCTCATCGGCGACGAGACCGGTGTCATGAAGTTCGTCAAGTGGGCGAAGGCCGATCTTCCAGACCTCGCCGAGGGCAAAAGCTATCGCTTCAGAAACCTCGTCACTGACGAGTTTCAGGGAAGGTTCAGCGTCAAGATGAACCGAACCTCCCAAATAGAGGAGTCGACCGAGGAGATCGAGGTCGGAAGCCAAGCAGCCCAGTTCGCAGGCGCGATAGTGGATATACAGAAGGGCTCGGGATTGATCAAGCGCTGCCCGATCTGCCGCCGCTCCCTTGCCAAGGGGCTCTGCGGAGAGCACGGCAAGGTCGACGGCCTCTATGATCTCCGCATCAAGGCCGCCATGGACGACGGCTTAAGCGTCCAGGATGTGCTGATAAACCGGGAGACGACGGAGAGCCTCATCGGTCTTTCCCTCGACGAGGCAAAGCAGATGGCGATGGAGGCCCTCGACCACGAGGTCATCAGAAGCCTCATCGAGGAGCGTCTGGTTGGAAGATACTACAAGGTGGAAGGCCCGCGCATAGATCGCTACATACTGGTCGAGACGATAGATGTGATGCCCCCGTTGGACCGATCAGAGCTGGACCGGCTGGCCGCCGAAGCGGAGGTGGTCTGAGATGGTTATATTCTCGAGGGAGGTTGCCCGGCGCGTCTTCGCAGGCGAGCTTAGAAACTCTAACCTATCCTTCCGGGTTGGAGGGGATGGCCCGGGAGATGACCAGCATCAGTACGCTCCCACGTATCTCCTCACGCCGACCGGCGCGAAGTGCAACCGGGTATTCCTCGTAGGCACGCTGACCGAGAAGGATGATATCGGAAGCGACACAGAATACTGGCGCGGCCGCGTAGTCGATCCGACGGGAAGCATCCTCGTATATGCCGGCCAGTATCAGCTCGAGGCGGCGCAGATCCTAGCAGCGCTCGAACCCCCGGCATTCGTTGCCGTGGTCGGAAAGCCCAGCCTCTACGAGGCCGAGGACGGAAGGATCATCCTCACCGTGAGGGCTGAAGCCATCCAGAAGGTGCAAGAGGAGGTCAGGGACCGCTGGATACTGGAGACTGCCAGGTTGACCATTGAGCGGCTCAAGGCATTGAAGGCCACCGCAGGGCCATCGCCGGATTTCACGACCGCAGAGCATGCGGTCTCGATTCCAGACGATGTTCTCTTGAGGGCGCGCGCCCACTATCAGACCGACATCGAGCAGTATAAAGAGATGGTGAGAAAAGCCCTTTCCTCGCTGAAGGAGGGCAAGGGGGCAGCGGCTGGGGGGGCGATGCCGCCGGAGGAGAAGCCCCCTGAGGGAAAGCCGCGGGGCGGAGCGCCTAAGAGGAGCTGGCTCGAGCTCTCCGATGAGGATGAGGCGCAGGATGTGGAGACCATCGATATGGGCAAGAGGAGATGAAAAGCTTATATATAGAGGCGAAGTTTATAATCCGTGGTGATAAAATATGGTGATCGGCGTAACAATGGTAAAGGTCGTTCCAGGACAGGAGAAGACGGTCTACAATGCCCTGAGATCGATTGGCGGGATCAAGGATGTCTATCACGTATTCGGTGAGTACGACTTCGTCGTGATCATCGAGGTAGATGGGCTGAGCACGTTAAACAGGCTCGTGGATACCATCAGGGAGATCAACAACGTAAGCGCTACGCAGACCGTTGTCGGGGCCGAGCTCTAGAGGCTCGACCCCTCATGGAATTTCCATGGAGATAGCTGAAGAGCTTGCCCGTCAGCAGAAAGCCATCTCGGTGGCGGAGTTCTTCGAGAAGAACCGTCAGATACTGGGGTTCGACTCCGCCCCCCGAGCCCTTATAACCTGCGTCAAGGAGGCGGTCGATAACTCCCTCGACGCCTGCGAGGACGCAGGGATCCTTCCCGACATATTCGTACAGATCAAGAGGGACGGCGATCTCTTTACGATAATCGAGGAGGACAACGGCCCGGGGATCGTGAAAGCCGAGGTCCCCCGGGTATTCGCAAAACTCCTGTACGGATCTCGGTTCCACTGCCTTCGCCAGAGCCGGGGCCAGCAGGGCATAGGCATCTCGGCTGGCGTTCTCTACTCCCAGCTCACGAGCGGAAAGCCTACGAGGATTACCTCCAAGATCGGCCCAGGAAGGCCGGCAACTTATCTGGAGGTCATGATCAACACCGCAAAGAACGAGCCCGAGATCCTGGACGAGAGGGAGATCGAGTGGGAGAGAGCCCGGGGAACGAGGGTAGAGATGGAGATGGAGGGCTCATACGTCAGAAGCAGGCGGCAGTCGGTATACAGCTACCTCAAGAACGTCGCAACGGTAAACCCGCATGCGCGTATCACGCTCGTCGAGCCCGACGGGACGATTGAGGTCTTCGAGAGGGCAGTCGAGACGCTTCCAAAGAAGGCCTTCGAGATCCAGCCGCACCCCCACGGAATGGAGCTCGGCGGCCTGATCAAGCTTTTGCGCTACACAGAGAGGAAGAAGCTGAGGGCCTTTCTGAAGGAGACCTTCTCGGCGATAGGAAACATCACGGCCCAGGAGATATGCCAGATCTCGGGGCTCGACGGCGACCTCCCCCCACAGGAGATCGGCCACGACCAAGCAAAGCGGCTCCTCTCCGCCTTCAAGGCTGTGAAGGTAAAGTCGCCTCCCATCGATTGCCTATCCCCCATAGGCGAGAGCCTTCTTAGAGCTGGCCTTGTGAAGGAGTACCGCCTGGACTTCTTGGCAACGGCCACGAGGCCTGTCGCGGTCTACTCCGGAAATCCATTCCTCGTCGAGGTCTGCCTGGCCTACGGAGGAGAGCTCTCGTCCGAGGGAAGGGTCGAGATCCTGAGGTTCGCAAACAGGGTGCCTCTCATATACCAGCAGGGAGCCTGCGCGATTGCCCACGCGATCGAGGGGATAACCTGGAAGAACTACTCCCTCAGCCAGCCGGGCGGAGGACTTCCCGTTGGCCCGGCCGTGATCCTCGTACATGTGGCCTCCACCAACATCCCCTTCACCTCGGAGTCGAAGGACGCGATAGCCGACATGCCCGAGATCCTGGGGGAGATCGACCTTGCGCTGAAGGAGGTTGGAAGGAAGCTTCGCCGCTACCTATCCCGTCAGAGCGCCCTCTCAGAGCGGCGTGAGAAGGAGGAGATAATCGGAAGGATACTACCCCGGATATCGCGCAAGCTCGCCGAGATACTGGAGATGCAGGAGCCGGAGATCGGGCCGGTTGTTGCCAAGATCATGGGAAACGTCCTCATCTGCCGACATGTGAGCCGGGAGAACGGCCTAACCTCGGTTAGGATCGATGTCGAGAACCACGGCGATCTCTCTCGCTCCTTCAAGCTCCACGACCTGCTCGGCCAGGAGGCGATCTCCGTAGACCCTCCAGCGAGGAAGGCGCAGATCAAGGACGGATACGACTACAACTGGAAGCTCGCCCTAAAATCAGGGGAGCGCGCAACCATCTGCTACAAGATCCCAACCGATGACGCCCCATTTTCGGCGCCGATCGTCGAGGGGCTCTCCGAGGAGATGGTCACGGGAGCAAAGGTGATCCTATCATGAGCGAGCCTGCCGAGAGGATGATTGCGGGCGCAGCCGAGGAGAAGATCATGGGCCTTGCCCGATCCCTTTACGGCCAGTTCCAGGATGGAATCGTTCCTCACATCAGCCTTCCCACTCGCACGAAGGCAAACATAGAGTACGATAAAGATGAGGAGGTATGGGTCTATGGAAGCCAGGAGACCCTTCGAAGCGTAAAGACGGTGCGCGGGGCAAAGAGCCTCCTCAAGACTGTCCATCTGGCCGACCTGTTGATCAAGGAGCATCTGAGGAACAACCGAGGCTCCACGCTCAGGGAGATCTACTACATCTCCGAGAACTGGGATATCGCCAAGTTCAACGAGCAGTCGGAGAGCGACCGATTGATAGAGGATCTGGAGATAGTAACATCGCTCCAGAGGGAGGACTTCCACGTCCGGCCGGAGGAGGACGGCGCTGCAATCTTCGGCCCCCTCCATATAAGGGAGAAGACGCGCAGGGGAGAGCGCGACATCCATTGTCAGGACGAGGTCGGCGAAGCCGGATACCAGATCCCCTTCAACGTCGACAACATCGAGTTCTTGGGATGCGACGCAAAAATGGTGATGGCCGTCGAGACGGGCGGCATGTACGCCCGGCTGATAGAGAACGGATTCGACGAGGAGTACGACGCAATCCTCGTCCACCTGAAGGGGCAACCCGCCAGATCCACGCGACGGCTGATCCGCAGGCTGAACGCGGAGCTCGGCCTTCCGGTAACCGTCTTCACCGATGGCGACCCCTGGTCCTACCGCATCTTCGCAAGCGTTGCATATGGAGCCATCAAGAGCGCCCACCTCTCCGAGCACCTTGTGACGCCAACGGCCAAGTTCCTGGGGGTCCAGCCAAGCGACATCGTAGACTACAACCTCTCCACCGACAAACTGACAGACAAGGACCTTCAGGCGCTTAGAAGCGAGCTCTCCGATCCGCGCTTCGATAGCGACTACTGGAAGCGGCAGATCCAACTGCAGATAGACCTGAAGAGGAAGGCAGAGCAACAGGCCTTCGCAGGCAAGGGGCTGGACTTCGTGACCAAGGAGTACCTCCCGGCAAGGCTGGGCGAGCTTGGACTGGCATGAAGGAGTGCATAAAGGTTAAACGTCTGCCAGGCCTATTGCGAAGTGGTGATAGTTGATGAAACGCGACCTTATGGAGATACTTGCCTGCCCTCTATGCAAGGGCGATCTCACTCTCGAGGTATTCGAGGAGGACGAGAGGGAGATCATCACAGGCAAGCTATTCTGTCAAGCCTGCAATGAGACGTACCCGATCGAAGACGGCATCCCCAACATGCTCCCGCCGGACCTCCGCGATTGAGGCAATAAACACATGCGAAATATTTATATCACATTATCGCCAAAAGAGATCGGTGTCTGAAGGTCCTATGAGCCAGTTGGTGCAGATAAACGATAGCGCCGGGGAGGCCAGGCCAGATCCCATAGTGCTTCGCCTCCCCCAAGGGGAGGAGACCGACTTCGAGTTCAAATTGGTCAACCTGGGAGACCCGACCAACGTGAACATCCGGCCGAGCGTGGAGCTCTCCGGAGCTGTTCGCATCAGAAAGGCCAACCACTACGTCGTTCTAGAGGAGACGATCGAAGGAAAGGCTCGCATGCCGAGAGGCGAAGAGCTGCTGGAAGGCGAGATCCTGGTGCGTAGCGGCGAGGCCGTCACAGAGATCCCTGTCACGCTGATCTCTGAATCCCGGGGCAATGCCGCCGAGGAGCAGGAAGCCCTGGTGGAGAGGGAGGTCGACGAGGAGGAAGAGAAAGAGGGAGAGGAAGATCTGTCGGCCCTCTTCAAGACGGCCCCTGAGCCAGAGGGAGACGAGATACCTCGAATTGATGCCCCCATATACGAGGAGTACCAGTATCGCCGAGGAAGGCGCGCCCTCTCGCTTGCAGGAATCGAGCAATGGTATGCACTCATGATCCCGGCAGCCCTCCTATTCGCCTTGATCATTCTTCTCGTCCTCACCTTCTACAGCAGGGCGGTTCCTGAGTATCCAGGGGCCCTTGCCTCGTCCATGCTGATCGTCACCCTTATCATATATGGTGCGGCCACGCTCCTCAAGGCGTGATCATCCTTGAGGTTTATCGTCGTCACAGGAGGAGTCATGAGCGGCCTCGGAAAGGGCATCACCGCCGCTTCCATTGGCAGGCTGCTCATGAATAGAGGCTACAGGGTAACTGCAATCAAGATAGATCCATACATCAACATCGATGCCGGGCTGATGAGCCCATTCCAGCACGGGGAGGTCTATGTGCTCAAGGATGGCGGCGAGGTCGACCTCGACCTCGGAAACTACGAGCGCTTCCTTGATGTCGAGCTAACCCGCGAGCACAACATCACCACCGGCAAGGTCTACAAGACGGTGATTGAGAAGGAGCGGAGAGGGGAGTACCTCGGAAAGACCGTCCAGATCATACCCCACATCACCGACGAGATCAAGCGGCGCATACGCTCCGTATCCCGCGAGGGCGGAAACGAGATCTGCCTCGTGGAGGTAGGGGGGACGGTCGGAGATATCGAGTCCATGCCCTTCCTCGAGGCCATGCGCCAGCTAAGACATGAGGAGTCAGGAAACATTTTCTTCGTCCACGTCACGCTTGCCCCGACGACGATGGACGGCGAGCAGAAGACCAAACCGACGCAGCACAGCGTAAAGGAGATGAGGGGCCTAGGACTGCAGCCGGACATGATCGCTGTGCGGTGCGAGAAGCCTTTGCTCCCGGAGACTAAGCAGAAGATCGCCCACTTCTGCGACGTGCCAATCGAGGCTGTTATCAGCTGTCATGATGCCGATGACATATACCAGGTCCCCTTACAGCTGGAGAAGGAAGGGCTCTCCACGTACTTGATGAAGGAGATGCGCCTCTTTCCCCTCGATGAGAGGAAGGATTGGGACGAGCTCGTGAGAAAGATGGATTCACCCAGAGGCCAGGTGTTGGTAGCGATCGTCGGCAAGTACACCGCAAGCTCACAGTGCACCGATACTATGGAAGACGCCTATCTCTCGATCAGGGAGGCGCTCAAGCATGCTGGGATAGAGTCGGGCTTTCGCCCTCTGATATCGTGGATCGATGCCGAGGAGCTGAATCATGGAGCTCCTGAGATCATGCTTCGGGAGTTCGACGGCATCCTCGTCCCTGGAGGCTTTGGATCCCGCGGAACGGAGGGCAAGATGAAGGCAGTCGAGTACGCCCGCACACGAAAAGTGCCGTATCTTGGAATCTGCTTTGGCATGCAGCTTGCGGTAGTCGAGTTCGCACGAAACGTACTGGGACTCGTTGGGGCAAACAGCACGGAGTTCGGGGATACTCAGCACCCCGTAATCGCCCTTCTTCCCGAGCAAGAGGGCTTGAGGGAGATGGGGGCGACGATGCGACTTGGCAACTACGCCGCACACCTCTTGGAGGGCTCTCTCGCACACAGGATCTATGGCTCCACTGACATCGTCGAGCGCCATCGCCACCGCTACGAGGTGAACCCCTCCTACATCGATGCGATGGAGGAGAAGGGGCTGATCTTCTCCGGCCGAAACGGAGACCTGATGGAGATCGCCGAGATCTCCGATCACCCCTTCTTCTTCGCCTCCCAGTTCCACCCGGAAATGAGATCAAGGCCCGGCAGGCCATCGCCCCCCTTCCTCGCCTTCGTCGAGGCTATGGCGGAGAGAAGAGCCCGCTGAGAGGAAGCGATGCGCCAACCGCAGAATGGTCGGGTGGTTGGTTCTATCGAGAGATAGATGACTTTATATGGATTAATATCAAGATGATATCTGGCCTCCCCCACTGATGATCGAGGGGACAGCCGATCAGGTCGGGATTGGATGAAGGTTGTCATACTCTGCGGAGGGATGGGCACGCGAATGCGCGAGGAGACGGAATACCGGCCTAAGCCCATGGTCCTCATCGGAAATAGGCCTATCCTCTGGCACATCATGAAGACCTACGATAGATACGGCTTCAAGGATTTCGTGATCTGCCTTGGGTACAAAGGCCACATGATCAAGGACTACTTCCTGAACTACGAGTTCATGAACAGCGACTTCACGATCCGTCTGGGAGACCGCGAGAGGATCCATATCCATAGCAACCATACCGAGAGGGACTGGTCGGTGACCTTGGCAGAGACCGGCGAGAGGACGCAGACCGGCGGGCGGGTGAAGCGGATAGAGAGGTACGTCGATTGCGACGAGTTCATGCTCACTTACGGCGATGGCGTTGCAGATATCGATATTGCCAAGCTCCTCGACTTTCACCGCTCCCACGGCAGGATAGGCACCATGACCGGCGTTATGCCAGTCTCCCGGTTCGGGGAGGTATCGCTGGAGAAGGACAAGGTTACCTGTTTCAACGAGAAGCCTCGCTCCAACGATTGTAGGGTCAACGGAGGATTCTTCGTCTTCAACCGGAAGTTCTTCCAATATCTCGAGGCTGACGAGTCCTGCGTTCTCGAGAGGGGACCGCTCGAGAAGCTGGCTGCCGATGGCGAGCTGATGCTCTATCCCCACGATGGATTCTGGCAATGCGTGGATACCTACAGGGAGCTCGAGGCCCTAAACGGCATGTGGAACTCGGGAAAGGCGCCCTGGAAGGCCTGGGATTAGTGGCACTCGATAAGCTGCCTGGCTCGCTATGCACCGCCTGGATACTCCAGTTCTCCAGGTTTAGCCTCGTTGGGATACTGAACACCATCGTAGGATACGGGGCGTTCCTCATACTGCTCGGCCATGTAAACTACATGATCGCCCTGATCCTCGCCCACTTCATCGGCGTCTGCCACAGCTACGTCTGGAACAGGCGCTGGACCTTCAAGTCGAGGGGCATCAAGACGAATGAATTCCTGAGGTTCAACTCGGTCTATCTGGCGGTGCTTGCAGTAAACGCCCTGACATTGGCGTTTCTCGTGGAGTGGCTCGGCATCAGGCCGGAGATCGGCCAGCTGATCGCCCTTCCTGTGGTTACTGTGATAAGCTTCACAGGGCATAAACATTGGAGCTTCAAGAAGAAGGGTAAGAACCAATGAGATATTTGTATAATAATAAAGTATGAATAGCGGCGGATAGACCAATACCTTTATGGTCGATGCCCCTCACCAGCCGATGGTCTGTAGATTACGTGCTCGCAAAGGAGATGGGGATGGCAACTAACTTCTGGAAGGATAGAAACGTCCTGTTGACAGGATGCACCGGCCTCTTGGGATCCTGGCTCGCCCAGACCCTTGTAGAAAGGGAAGCGAACCTGATAGGTCTCATAAGGGACTCGGTTCCTCGCTCTAACCTCTATCTCTCAGGCATCTCGAAGAGGATGACCGTGGTGAGGGGAGAGGTGGAGGACGAGCCCCTCCTGGAGAGGACTCTGAACGAGTATGAGGTTGACTCCATCTTCCACCTGGCAGCCCAGACCATAGTTACCATAGCCAACAGGAACCCTCTTTCCACCTTCGAGACCAATATCAAGGGCACCTGGAACATCCTCGAGGCCGCTCGCAGGTCGAGCTTGGTCAGCCGGGTGATAGTTGCCTCAAGCGACAAGGCCTATGGATCGCAAGAGATCCTTCCCTACGACGAGAGGACGCCCTTGGAGGGAAGGCATCCATACGACGTCTCCAAGAGCTGTGCAGACCTGATCTGCCAGTCTTATCACAATACATATGGCCTTCCCGTTTGCATAACTAGATGCGGCAACTTATACGGGGGAGGCGATCTCAACTTCAACCGGATCGTGCCAGGCACCATCCGCTCATTGATGAACGGCGAGAGGCCGGTCATAAGGAGCGACGGCTTGCTCGTAAGGGACTACTTCTACGTACTTGACGGAGTCGAGGCATATATGACACTCGCCGAGGGGATGGATGAGCGAAAGATCCACGGGGAGGCCTTCAACTTCAGCAACGAGAGGCCTCTCTCAGTCCTCGAGCTAGTCGATACGTTGATCGAGCAGATGGAGGCAGACGTTCGGCCCCATGTGCTGGGCAAGGCCTCAAATGAGATCAGGCATCAGTACCTGTCAGCCGCCAAGGCGAGGGAAGTCCTTGGCTGGCGGCCCAGCTACACGCTTCAAGAGGGGCTCGATGAGACGATACGCTGGTATGGGGAGTTCTTGAGGAGGGATTGAGCCGGTGTCGAAGCTCATAAGCATCGTCATCCCCGCCTTCAACGAGGAAGAGGTCATCAATGAACTGGGCCGACGGCTGAGGGCAATGATGGATGGCCTTCCCGACCACGAATTCGAGGTCATCATCGTCGAGAACGGCTCGATCGATTCCACGCTGGAGAAGCTCCTTCTGCTCTGCCGAAGTGACGCCCGCTTCAAGGTCGTCCAGCTCTCCCGCAACTTCGGCTATGAGGGAGCCATCACCGCCGGGCTGATGTACGCGAGCGGGGACGCCGCTGTGATGATGTGCGCCGACCTTCAGGACCCTCCGGAGATGATCCCCCAGTTCGTCGAGATGTGGGAGGCGGGCTTCGACGTCGTCTATGCCATAATCAAGAGGCGGGAAGGCGTATCCCTTTGGAGGAAGTTCCTCTACAAAAACGCCTACAGGGTGATATACTGGCTTGCGGGCCGTACCATTCCCCAGAACGTGACCGAGTTTCGCCTCATGGACAGGAAGGTCTACTCGATACTGAACAAAATGCCGGAGAGGAACCGCTTCATCAGAGGGATCGTTGCCTGGACCGGGTTCAAGCAGACAGGCATCCCCTTCGAGCGGCCGGCCCGCTTCGCTGGCGAGTCCAAGGCAGATATCGTAACAGCCATCACAACGGCCATGAACGGGATCTTCTCCTTCTCCTACCTGCCCCTCAAGCTCGCAACAGCGATGGGAATACTCGTCTCTCTGGCATCCTTTGCCGGCATCTTCGTGGAGATAGTCCTCTTCCTCGTCTACGGGCAGGTCGTGCCGGGATACTACAGCACGCTGATCATCGTGCTATTCCTCTTTGGCATACTCTTCCTCCTTCTTGGGATCATGGGCATATATATCGAGAGGATCTACGACGAGGTGAAGCAGCGGCCAATGTACTTGGTGGAGAGGAAGTACGGCTTCGACTAAGATCGATGGGGATGGGATCCAATGATGAGATATGGTGAGGTTCGATGCCGCTGAGGGAGATCGTGGAAGAGGACCTGGAAGCGATACTCTCCTCTAAGCTCCCCTGGTCCAAGTTCGATGGGGCAACGATCCTGATAACCGGCGCCTCCGGCTTCATCGGGTCATACATTGTCGAGACGTTGCTCCGCCTCGATCGAGAGGGCGCAGACATCGACGTCGTAGGCCTTATCCGAGACGGGAAAAGGGCCAAGCGCCGCTTCGGCTGGCTCGAAAGGGGGCCGAAGCTCGTGATACAGGATGTGGCGAAGCCTCTGAACCTGGAGGATGTCGACTACATAATTCATGCCGCAAGCCAAGCAAGCCCTCGATACTACGGCCTCGACCCCGTGGGAACGCTTGCAGCAAACGTCATTGGAACGTACAACCTCCTGATGCTCACTGCAAAGAGGTCTCTGCAAGGCTTTCTCTTCATCAGCAGCAGCGAGGTATACGGCCGCGCTAATGGACGCGTCAATGAGGCGGATTATGGCTACCTGGATCCGCTGGACGCAAGATCGTGCTACGCAGAGGGGAAGAGGATGGGCGAGAACATCTGCGTCTCGTGGTTCCATCAGCATGGGGTCCCGACGGTGATCGCTCGACTATTCCACACATACGGCCCTGGGATGCGCGCCGACGACGGCCGTGTACAGGCAGACCTCGTCGCCGATGTAGTTGCAGGAAGGGACATCACATTGAAGAGCGACGGGAGGGCGAGGAGATCCTTCTGCTACCTGGCCGACGCCGTATCCGGCCTGTTCACCGTGCTCCTCAAAGGGGTGCCGGGAGAGGCATACAACATCGGCGACGATCGCTTCGATCTCTCCGTGCGCGAACTTGCAGAGAAGCTCGCCGAGCTCTTCCCCCCACGCAAGGTAATCATGGGAAGGCCGACGGGCCCATACATAAGAAGCCCTGTGGAGCACATATGTCCGGATATCTCCAAGGCCCGGGCGCTGGGCTGGAGTCCCAATACACCCCTCGATGCGGGGCTTAGAAGGACGGTAGGGAGTTACGATGAGCTTATTTGAGGCAAGGGAGGAGTACAGGAGGGGAAGGTTGGAGAAGCAGGAGTACATCGACCGGATGCAAGAGTACCACGCCCTCCTTCTCGAGTACGCAAGCTTCATCGAGGATAGCGATATCCGCTCGATCGAGATCGCGGACGGTTGCCTGATAATGACCTCTAGAAACGCCGGAGTCGAGATGATCTGCCCTTCGATCGACCGCAGGGCCGCACCCTTCGAGATTCTCAACTTCGGATCGTACGAGAGGCAGGAGATGGAGATGGCGCTTAGATTGATCGATCCTGGCTCGACTGTAGCAGACGTTGGGGCAAACATCGGCTGGTTCTCCCTGAACGTCGCAAAGCAGAATCCAACGGCCCGAATCCTCGCATTCGAGCCCGTTCCTTCGACCTTCGAATGGCTGAGGAGGAATATAGAGCGAAACAAGATCGAGAACGTCAAGGCATTTGCAGTTGCCCTCTCCAATCGAGACGGCAAAGCAGTCCTTTACATGAGGGCGGGGGACTGCGCAAACGCATCCGCTGCCAACCTCAACGCCGGAGAGGAGGTGATGGAGACCGCTTGTATTACGAGGAAGCTCGACGATATCTTAAGCGATGCGCCGCTCGATTTCATAAAGTGCGATGTGGAGGGAGGCGAGCTCTTTGTCATCCAAGGCGCTAAGAAGGCGATCGAGCGCTCTCGGCCAGCCATCTGGGCGGAGATGCTGAGGAAGTGGTCCGCGCACTTCGGATACCATCCAAATCGTATAATCGAGCTCTTGGAAGGCTTTGGCTACCGCTGCTTCACTGTTGCGGGAGACCGCCTGCAGGAGTTCTGCCGCATGGATGAGGATACAACTGAGACCAACTTCTTCTTCCTTCACCGGGAAGGACATGCCGCCAAGATCGAGATGTTGGAGGGGCGATGAAGCTATCCGACTATGTGGTCGAGTTCATCGCCACCCAGGGGGTAACTCACATATTCGAGGTTTGTGGAGGGGCCCTCGCCCATCTCCTCGACTCGCTATACGGCCGCTCCAATCCAACCGTGGTCTCCATGCATCACGAGATGGCCGCAGCCATGGCAGCTGAGGGGTATGCTCGAGTCAGGGGGACGCTCGGCGTTGCCATGGCGACGAGCGGACCCGGTGCCACCAATATGATAACAGGCATTGGGAGCTGCTTCTTCGACTCGGTCCCAACGTTATTCATCACCGGCCAGGTGAACACCTACGAGTTCAAGTTCGACCGACCGGTGAGGCAGGTGGGCTTCCAGGAGACAGATATCGTAGAGATCGTTCGCCCGATAACGAAAGAGGCCGTCCTCGTAACGGATGAGGACCGCATCAGATACCACCTGGAGAGGGCCTCGCATCTGGCGATGGAAGGCCGCAGAGGCCCTGTGCTTCTCGATATACCCCTCAACATCCAGCGAGCGGAGGTGGATCCAGCAACCCTTGAGGGCTTCGAGGAGGCGGTCGATGGACCCGAGCCGTTGGGCGAAGGCCTTGACCAGGTAATCGAGCTCTTGAGAGAGGCCTCTCGGCCGGTGATACTCGCAGGCGGCGGCGTGCGCATCGCCGATGCCTGTAGAGGGCTCGAAGAGCTCGTCTTTCGGACGGGGATTCCTGTCGTCTGCTCCCTCATGGGGCTCGACTCATTTCCCCACGACCATCCGTGCTACGCAGGAATGATAGGCACGTATGGAAACCGCTTTGCCAACCTCGCGATTGCCAACTGCGACCTGCTCATCGCCCTTGGAACCAGGCTCGACACCAGACAGACCGGAACGAGGCCAGATACCTTCGCCCGGGGGGCGAGGATCGTCCATGTGGATATCGATCCCTTTGAGCTCGGAAGCAATGTAAAGCCGGATCTCGCCTTCAATTGCGATATTTCGGCCTTCCTCTCCGCGCTCAACTCGCTTGAGCCTTCCGTCGACGATGGACGGATCAGCGCCTGGAGGGAGGTTGTGGACGGATACAAGGCGCGCTTTCCCAGCTTCCCACAACCAGGAGGAGACGAAGGAAGAGACGGAGGAGGAGACGGGATCGATCCCAATCGCCTGATGAATAAGCTGTCAAGCCATCTGCCGGAAGCAGCGATCATCTCAGTCGACGTGGGCCAGATACAGATGTGGGCCGCCCAGTCGTTGTTGGTGCGCCGCTCGCAGAGGTTCCTGACGGAAGGCGGGATGGCCTGCATGGGTTCAGCCCTTCCCATGGCCATAGGAGCCAGCTTCGCCCGTCCAGGCGCACCGGTGGTCGTGATCGCAGGAGACGGCGGGTTCCAGATCAACATCCAGGAGCTCCAGACGGTATTCCATCATCGTCTCCCGATCAAGATCATCCTTATAAACAACCGCTGCTACGGGATGGTGAGGCAGTTTCAGGAGCAGTACTTCGAGGGGAGGCTCCAGTCAACGGTCGTTGGATACAGCAGCCCCGACTTCGTCAATGTCGCGAAGGCCTACGGCATACCGGCGAAGAGGGTAAGCATAGAATCCGAGGTCGAGGAGGCCTTAGATTGGCTCTTCCAGGATCGAGCCCCCAGATTCCTCGAGGTTGCAATCGACCAAGGGTCGCTAGTCACGCCAAAGCTCTCGGTCAACCGGCCCCTAGAGGATCAGGACCCTGCCCTGCCCCGAGAAGAGCTGAGAGCGATGATGACATTGGAGATGCTGGAATGAGGACGGAAGGCGAGATCAGGGAGGAGATATACGAGAGGGTGAGGGAGCTCTTCGCCTTAAGGGAGCGCGAGCCGTTCATCCCGGGAGAGAGCAGGGTCAACTACGGGGGAAGGGTCTACGACGAGAGGGAGATGATCAGCCTGGTGGATGCCTCCCTCGACTTCTGGCTCACCGCGGGAGACGTCGCCCTCCAGTTCGAGGAGGGACTCGCATCATTCCTGAATTCCCGATACTGCATGCTCACGAACTCAGGATCGTCGGCAAATCTGCTTGCAGTCTCGGCCTTGACGTCCCCCCTCCTCGGCGAGAGGAGGCTTTCTCCCGGAGACGAGGTGATAACCACAGCATGCGGCTTTCCAACAACGCTCAACCCCATCATTCAGAACAACTTGGTGCCGGTCTTCGTCGATGTGGAGCTAGGGACCTACAACGCGACCGCCGAGGATGTGCTGGAGGCCGCAAGCGATAGGACAAAGGCGATCTTCCTCCCCCATACGCTTGGAAACCCCTTCGACCTCGATGGGATTGCCGAGGTTGCAGAGGACCATGACCTCTGGCTCATCGAGGACAACTGCGACGCGCTTGGCTCGCGCTATCGCGGAAGGTACACGGGGACGTTTGGCGATATCGCAACCTGCAGCTTCTACCCACCGCATCACATAACCATGGGCGAGGGCGGGGCAGTTCTAACAGACGATCCCCTTCTTCGAAGGATAATCCTCTCCTTCAGGGACTGGGGCAGAGACTGCTGGTGCGAGCCTGGAATCGACAACACCTGTGGCAGGCGCTTCTCGTGGCAGAAGGGAGAGCTTCCCTTTGGGTACGATCATAAGTACATCTACTCCCATGTGGGCTACAACCTGAAGGCAACCGACCTTCAGGCTGCGGTTGGCGTAGAACAGCTGAAGAAGCTCCCGGATTTCATCTGCAAAAGGCAGGAGAACTTCAGGGCGCTCCACGAAGGGTTGAGGGAGCTCGCCCAGTATCTGGATCTTCCTCGCGCAACACCTGGCGCTGAGCCGAGCTGGTTTGGCTTTCCCATGCTTGTAAGGGAAGACGCCCCCTTCTCGAGGGACGATATTGTGGGATATCTGGAAGGGAAGCTGATAGCTACGAGGATGCTCTTTGGGGGCAACCTCACAAGGCAGCCTGCCTACCGGGGCATACGGTGCAGGGTTGCTGGCTCATTGGAGAATACCGATTGCGTGATGAGGGACCTCTTCTGGATAGGGGTCTACCCGGGGCTGAGCGCTGAGATGGTGGGGTATATGATATCGGCGATTAAGGAGTTCGTCTTCGAGGAGATCGCATGAGCCGTCTGCTCGATGTCCGTTCAAATAAGGTTTCTCGCGATTCAATATTGGTGGATGCAGCAAACATCGGCCCCTTTGTGCCTTCAGATTAAAAGCTCGAATCGTGGATCCATAGCATATCGATCTTCATGCTTTAGCCGTGACTCCAATTTTGGGGATCGTGCCAGTTGGGCCTATATGCCCTTGTGGTTATAGGCATGTTGCGGCTTATCACAGGCCTACCAGAGCATAACGAATACTTCATGCTGGAACTCTTCGATGATCCCCACCCGTGTAACTCGACGAAGAATCCAAATCCGGGAGGTTTGGATGATCGCGTCCCTGTAACAAGAGAGCAAGAGATATATATAGCCTTAAGCGGTGAAGGGGGGAGCGTATCCTTTGAACAAGAGGATCTTAATGCGAGTGTCAACAGCAATTTCAGTTAGTCTCGGTTGAAAGGGATATTATGCATAGCATGGGCCACAAAATCGAAGAACCGGTCATATGGGATTTGGCTCAAAGGACGCCCCACCTATTCGTTGAATGGTTGCCATCTGGGAATAGATCCGAATGAGGGCGATATCAATTATGCGCATGATATGTATATGCAGATAAATCAATAGTTATTAAATATTTAGTCTCGCGCTGGGTGGATGCATGGATCGATCTAGGATCAATTGGGAAGAACTGGGTGCATACGGCCTTGCTATCGGTATCTGTATATTTATACTGATCTGGGTTCTCAGGCTATGGGAGGCAAACCTTACGATGCCCTTTGATTATCAAGTCGATACATTGCTTACTTGCACTCTCATAAAGGGAGTATTGGAGAACGGATGGTATCAAATTAATCCCTATCTCGGCATGCCGGGGATCCTTGAGATGTACGATTTTCCCCTGACCAACAATTTGGATTTTATGATTATGAAGGTCATTGGATTATTTAATCCTAACTATGCTATAGTTATGAACCTCTATTACTTGCTGACCTTTCCCCTGACCACCCTGACTGCCATGCTAGCAATTAAGCGGCTTGGAATAGACACAGCCGCGGCAATTGTGGGCAGCATACTCTTCACCTTCATACCCTACCATATCCTTAGAGGAGAAAATCACCTAGTATTATCATCGTATTATATGATACCACTTATGAGTATGGTATTGTTGTGGTTCTACCACCCCCCACCATGGCCACTCCATCTCGGGGTTGACGGACTCAAACGCCTTATGAGCCGCCCTTGGATCACAGCCTTGGCGATTTGCCTCCTGATATCATCGACATATATATATTACCCATTTTTCTCATGTTTCTTCCTCCTGATAGCCGGCCTCACATCCTACTGGCGCTGGAGGGAGAAGGAACGTTTAGGTACGGCTTTGCTTCTGATTTTAGTAATAAGTGCAGGAGTATTTGCCAATTTAATTCCATCAATCGCATATTATCTACATGAAGGGCCAAATCCGGCGGTAGCTATTCGCCTTCCCGGCGAGACGGAGACATACGGGCTGAAGATCGTTCAGCTTCTACTTCCCATCTCAGACCATAGGATTCCTCAGTTGGCAGAGATTGCCGAATGGTACAGCGAATCAGCTCCCCCAGTCCTGGTCAACGAAAACACCATGGCCTCGCTTGGAATAATCGCAGGAGCTGGCTTTCTCATCCTCATTCTAGGTGCCTTCATGCTATTCTCTGGCGGGAGAGGCGAGCATAATCTTTTGAACGGGCTGATCACTCTGAACCTCTCGGCAGTGCTTCTTGCCACAATTGGCGGCTTTGGCACACTATTTGCCTTGCTTGTATCAGCCCAGATAAGGAACTACAACAGAATCAGCATATTTATCGCTTTCTTTTGCATCTTAGCCGTGCTCTTGGTATTGGAGATCGCCTTTAATAGATGGTCATCAATTAGGAGCAAGCCAGTTAGATCCGGTCTTCTGCTATTGATACTCATGGTAGGTATTCTCGATCAAAGCTCTCCAGCCTTCGCACCCCGATATGGAGACATAAGAGAAGAGTTCCGGCAAGATGAGGATTTTATCTCATCTATCGAAGAGATTATGCCCGAAGGAGCTATGATCTTTCAGCTACCTTATGTGCCATTCCCCGAAAATCAACCTGCGATGATGATCAATATGCCTGATTACGAGCACTTCAAAGCATATCTTCACTCTAGAACTCTTCGCTGGAGCTATGGGGCTGTAAAGAACAGGGAGGCCAGTGAATGGCAGAACTCCATAGCGGAGAAATCGGTTGGGGAGATGGTTAGTGCTTTATCCATGGCCGGGTTTGAAGGGATCTATATCGATGGGAACGGCTACAACGATCGCGGCCTCTCCATTGTGAACGAGTTATCCGATCTTCTGGACATCAAGCCATTGGCCGATCAAAAGGGACGAAGATTCTTCTTCGACATGCGAGAATATAATATAAGGAATAGCCAAATAGATATATCACCAATTGCGATTTGCGGACCCGGTTGGTATCGAATCGAATATTGGGATGGAGTAGAAACGATATGGATGGAGAATAATGGAGACCTTATCGTATATTCCAGCTCGGACAACTATGCCAAATTGAGCTTTGGTGCCATCGCCGTCTATGACCCCAAGACGCTAGAGATTCTCATAAACGATGAACATACCGCGAATACGAGCATTTCAGCCATATCTCTGACAGAGGTCGAGGTGCCCATCAGGCTGAAGAAGGGAAAGAACATTATAGTGCTTCGGTCTCGCGAAGGGTGTAGGCGACCTTGCGATATACCTGAGCTGAATAATCCGGACTGGAGATGTTTGAGCCTGGCATTCCAAGATATCGATATTACCTTGCTTCCTGCAAGTGGAAGGGAAGGTTCAATGTAGCATAGGCGGCCTCGTAATGAGCTCTGAAGAAGAGAGTTCAAACCCAATCTGAGCTAAAGCTGCTCTCTCCTTCTCATGGTCGATTAAATATTCAATACATGCCTCGGCCTCCAAGGCATCTTTGTAGTATAAACCGCATTTTCCATCTATACATAGACTTTTCAGCCACCTGTTCTCCTCTGGAACGAGCAAAGGAACTTTGTTTATGAGGCCCTCAAGCACTTCATTTTGGTCAGTTTCTGCATCCACGATCCAAAGTAGCTTTACCTGACTAAATTGGTCTTGCTGAAGCCATTTGCTCATGACGAAACTGCATGTACCAGGGCGGAGACTATTCGAAATTGATGATATAGCCAAGAGACATCGAGGATCGACTCGGCCACCAAGGCAGGCAATTAAGAAATCCTTTCGTGGAGATCCCCCTTGACCAGAATCATTTCCGTCATAAACTTGGATGATCTCATTAACTCGGTCTTCAAGCTCGTTAGCCTTGATTTTATTATAAGCGTTTTCCCCAAATATATTTATTCTCTCCGGATGGGAGATAAATTTACCCATCTTCTCAGCCAGATCCCTTTCGTCTCCAACCTTGAAGAGATACCCAGTTTTCCTGTCCTCGACAAGCTCTGGATTTCCGCCAATACATGAAGCAATCACGGGAGTTCTCGAGGCCATTGCTTCTGTGATGGTGACGGGCTGATTCTCAGGCCAAATGGATGGCAAAATGAAGACATCGGTCTCGCGATAAGCATCCTCGATACTGTCGATTCTTCCCCAGAATTTTATAATTTTATCCAATTTTAGCGCTTTTGCTTGCCCCACAATGGAATCAAAGAGCTCTCCAGCCCCCACAAGATTGACTTGGATCCTATCCTTCTCCGCAATATGTGGCAGAGCATTCATCAGCACATGAATACCTTTATGCTTTCCGAAGTATCCTATATATGTGAAGCGAACCCTATCGCCCATCGGTTTTTTGATAATATCGGCAAATCGTTTTACATTGATGCCGTTCCAGATCACATTAAATTTTTCGCTAGGAATTCCTGCACTAATGTATGCATCTGCAAGATACGCGCTCGGCGAAATAAAAGCGTCAACATCACGAAACTGAATTTCGAGAAAGTCCTTTCTCATCCTGATAGGGATGCTCCTACAGCCATCATCCGAAACGAATGGCATGCACTCGACACACCTTGACCGGTCTCTACAGACTTCTACCCCACGTTTTAACATCGTATTTTTATAACAAAACCCCCAATGATCATGTACAGTTAACACAGTCCTGATGCCTTTGCTTTTAGCAATATGAATAAGTCCAACAGAAAGCCCGATAATATTGTGAAAATGTACGATAGTTGGGGAGAAATCATCTAAGATATGTGTATATATATTCTCTACATTTTTATGAGTAAAATTGATAAGGTTTGGTTGGTAGTCCTCCGCAGCCAGGGACACCCTATATACTGCAAGGCCATCATAGACTTCATTGCGGAGCGAGTACCTCTCTCCGCCAATGTGGCCGTCACCGGCAAAGATTGCGACCTCATGGCCCAATTTTTTCAATATCTTTGCTTGTTCATGTGCGATAAGTTCGGCTCCGCCAATAAAATTGGGAGGATATGCATTACAGCATATTAATATTTTTTTATGCATTTAATAACCCGTAGTAGTATTATTTGATTTCTCGAGGAATTCATACATAGTTTTTGCCGAACAATTCAGATTTAATGGACTTTTGCGAGCTGACGGGCTAAAATGCATCAATGCTAAGCCACCCCACATTTCAATCTTTGATGGTGTACCGTGCCCCATAGCCCTTCCTGGAACAAAATCAACATCAACAAATTGAACATACGGGGATTTATCCCATTCTGCCCCCAATATGCCACGACGACATTCAGGATTGAAACTATCATGCACCATTACAAAAAGGTGTTTTGTTGGCTTATAGGATAACAAACAATCCATATCTCTCTTAATGCTATCTGCAGAATGCTCCCCGTCGATGAAGATAAAATCGATCGGGATGTGCTCATCTTCCAACTCTGTCAATAACATTGGCAAGAGTTCGTTTGAAGAGCCTGTGAGAAAACAGACATTTTTAAAACCCTTCAGCCTTTCAGGTATGCTTGGATCTAGATCTATAGAAAAGACCATATCGGAATATTGCGAGATCAGGGAAAGGCTCCCCCCACGATAGGTTCCTATTTCGATACAGCATTTCGGTTTAAGGCGAAAAAGCAGTCCGATCATCGCCATTCTCTCCGAGTGATTCATCTGCCAATCACTACAGAGGCATCCAGGATAGAGGATCTCCTCCCAATTAGACCAATCCTCCATCAGAGCGCTTTCTTTTTCAACGATAGGGTTATTCGTAGTCTCGTCGTTTGATATCAATATAGATAAGAATTCACGCGTGTATTCATCCCAAGTCTTTATATTCCTCGATACTGCCTGCCCAGATAGCTCAATTAGCAGCGCTCTATCGGTGGCCAATCGGTAAATGGATTCGGATAATCCCTGAACGTCCAACACATCCGTTGTCAGGCATCCGCCACCCTCGGCAAGTTCTGCCATAACGCCCTCTCGATAACAGATGCATGGCCGACCATGCCAGACGCTTTCCAAGATTGGCATCCCAAAGCCCTCTATTATGGAGGGATATACTGTGAACGTCGCTTCATCATAGAGCGCATGCAATTTGGCATCATCGACGACACCAAGCCATCGGATGCGAGAGTTCTTTGCCGAAACATCTTGAATGAAATCGACAATATCATCTGCACCTGCGTAGCGATTGCCCACAAGGGTGAGGCCCCAGTTGAGATCGGGGTATTTTTCTTCCATCAGCAAACAAGCATCAATGAGCGTTCTGTGGTTCTTTCGAGGCTCTAGAGTCGAGACACATAATATATGGATCTTTTCATAATTCGAAGGGATTTGAACCGTAGTATTTCTTTCAGATAATCCAAATTCTCCGGGAAGGAGGTTAGGAGATAGGCGGCAACCTTTAATATCGTTATCCGACCAGAATTTCTCCAAACAATCTGATGAGAATTTTGAGATGGGAATGACCACATCGCACTCAGAAAGCCCAACCAAATAATTACTATGATTGTATCTAATGGAAGAATCTTTGCATAGATCTGGAAATAGCACCGGAATAGCATCGTAAAAAATAGCAGCTAGATTGATTCCATTTTCCCTAGCATAACGACGAGCCAAATGCCCTCGCATCTCGTCGATCGTTTCGCTGAAGAGCAACCAGGTCGAATCGCTATCGACAAGGGAAAGATAATCGCTCAGAGGAATCCTATAATTGTCCGGAGAAACTTTCATTTCATCAGCCATCAGAGGACCGTTGAACTTCCCAAGCTGTCGATATTCCTGCGATATAGGCAGCACATAATTGGCTGTTTTATAATCCCATACTACGAAGATCGGGTTGAGATACCTCTGAAACTCTCGACTCAGCCGACGTGTAACACGAATTACTCCTGAATTCGCAGGATCCCTGGTCGCATTCGTCACGTCAATAATCAAGGAGATTGGAATATTATCGCTATTTCTTGTTGGAGTGGGGTCTGCTAAACTTTGAATTATCTCAGCATAATCACGAACAGCACGATCCCATCTAAAATAATTACGAAATATATTAAGCGATTCCTCCAATTTATGGGATTCCAGACCGTTACCTTTTAGGATTTTACATGCCTTGGCTGCCATCTCATCGTTGTCTTTACATAGATACCACGGGTGTAAGATAACCTCTGGATGTGCCCCAATATTGAAAACCAGTACGGTTCGACCATGCCATTGCATCTCAGCAATCGGCAGATTGAATCCTTCCCAGAGAGAGACAGATATACCTAGATCGACTTGTTTCATGATGCATATCAATTCATCATCATCAGGAAATCCTATGGGATGTATAGAATCATGCAAATCTTGAGGGATATTAATATCTGAAGGTTTAGATAATATAAGGAGCGTACATTTGGGAATAACTTCAATTATCTGGCGCATTACGTCAAACACTGCATCTGAATTCTTATAACAATTGGGTTCCCATCGACCCAAGCACAATATGATATCTCGCCCCTCATCCTTCAGAGATTTAATCAGACGTGTAGCATTGCCGCGCGTTTGCTCTAAATTAAGATTCTCTGCTGGCCAAATAGACATCTCCATATGATCAGCGCCCAGCAGCACTGTTCGAACGGGTACCATGCTGCCGGCGTCAACCTTGCTTTGGGAATTGGATATGAAATCGCTGATTCCAATGATAAGCGATGCTTCCTTCAAATATTGTTTCCTCAGAGATCGCAGTTTCTCCTGAGTGGCCAGCGAACCACCCGAGTAACCATCCAAAGGAACTGCACCAAAATCCACGAAAATCACATTTTTACATGCTTTCTTGAGGAACGGAATCGATGAAAAGAACGGCCATCCCCCTACCAAAACTAGATCAGGCAGATCATTAGCATTAAAATGGTCATCCCATGTTTGATTTAGCCACTTTGTAGTGTATTCATTTGAATTTAAGTAATCACCTGAATTTACCGGCACATCAATGATTTTAGTGGCAAATGTGGAGACCACTTGTGAATCATATTGATTTGCCATAATAAAAACAGTGTGTCCAAGATTCACCAGACCTCTTGCAATTAAGATCAATACCCTATCTGCGCCAAATCGAAAGAGAAATCGCTCATTACAGATGAGTATATTCATAATTTAATAATACCCCCCTGGAATAGATGGTTTTCATTTTTTACCGATTATTATATAATCCTGTGCCCCAAAAAGAATATTATTTAATATGTCTATATTGGAATTATATGTATTTATCAGCCGCCTATCGCTCTCATCTTTAATACAATCTGGTGAGATTTTGCTTAATTTAATCTTATCCGGCAGAGGAGAGAGAAATTTTACCTCAATCTCTCTGAAGCCAACCGATTCAAATAAGAATTTCAGCGTTTCGGGATGTACGGGCCTTTTATGTGTTAGATCAATATAAAAATTGGCGAGCGACGATAAGGAAAGTGGGTTCACAGTCTCCACGACTATGTGATGGCCATACTTCAGCTTTTTATAGCATAAACCGAGCATCTTCACAAGATAGTCAGACTGGAGATGCTCGACGACCTGATCAAGGAAGACGCCGCCGAGACTCTTATCTTCGATGCCCTCAAGGTACGTCATTGCGTCGATCCGCTTGACGTCAAGGCCCTTCGATTTGCAATAGTTCACCATGTCCTCGTTTATATCGACGCCGTGCCCATCGACCCCCATCTCCCGGAGCAGCTCCAGAAATTCACCCCTGCCGCATCCGATGTCCAACACGTCTTTGCACTCATCAAAAATCCGAACTAAGGCGGATTGCCTCTCCTTGATATCCTCTCGCGAACCCCGGAAGATCTCCTCAAATACGAAGTAGTTGGTCCCTTCATAATCTGAGTGGAGATCGGATGAGAGCGATATGCTCTCATAGCCTTCCAGCCTATTATCCAGTATTGAGGCCAGCCAGGCTTTATTCTGAATATCCTGGTTCATCGATGATATAATGGCGTTCGCCTCTTTTCGGATCTTCTCCTCGATCTCGGACTTTGTTTGAACGATCCCGGCTTCGAGCTCAGACCTGGTACGGCATACCAACGCGTCGACTTCTTCCACAATATCGGACTTCGTTTGAACGATTCCAGCCTCGAGCTCAGACCTGGTACGGCCTACAAACGCGTCG
>JAFGMR010000024.1 GCA_016927425.1 Methanotrichaceae archaeon
GCTCTCATAGGCGGGCCCTTTCGCGCCGGGGAGGATTGAGTCGTTCATCTCGCTTCCTCGCAGGCGGGCGCTTGCAACTCCCGCCCCGATCTCGACCGCCTTGACTGCCCCAATCGACATAAGGGCGGACGCGAGGTCGGCATCGAGCTTGGAGAAGACGGGCTCGCCCAGGCCCGGGGGAACGCCGACTGCAATTATCTGGACGATTCCTCCAAGGCTCTCCCCATCCATCCTGGCCTTTTCTATGGCTTCGAGCATCTCATCTGCCTTATCCGGAGAGCGTACGGGATTTGCCTCGATTGCCTCGCGAAGGCGCGATATCTCCTCCTTGGAGATCTCTCCTCGCTTCTGCCAGTCCCAAGCCCCGGCCTCGATTCCACCAAGCTCTAGAACGTAGCCGAGTATATCGACGCCCCAAAGGGAAAGCAGCATCTTTGCGACAGCGCCTGCTGCAACGCGCCCCACAGTCTCCCTCGCAGAGGCTCTCCCTCCGCCGCGGTGATCCCTGATCCCATACTTCTGCTGGTAGACGAGGTCGGCATGGCCCGGGCGGGGCCGATCCCGCAAGGCGTCGTACGACTTGCTCTGGGCGTCCTTGTTCCAGACAAGCATCGATATCGGGCACCCAGTCGTCCTGCAATCGAAGATTCCAGATAGGATCTCGACGCGGTCGGCCTCATCCCTTGCGGTCGAGGCCTTGCTCTGGCCAGGCCGGCGTCGATCGAGCTCCTTTTGCACGTCCTCGGAGGAGAGGAAGAGCCCTGCAGGGCAGCCATCAATCACAACGCCCACCCCTCGGCCGTGCGACTCTCCCCAGGTTGTTACTCGAAACGCCGATCCTATGCTGTTTCCAGGCATCTGCCTAATCCCTCCGCTTTGCTATCTCAATGCCGATCTCTGAAGAGACCGACCTTATGATCTTCTCTGCGGCATCCAGCTGCTCCTCGCTTCCGCTTGCAAGGAGCCATACGGAGCCTTCTGCCCCGCCAACACCGCCTGCGGCAAAGAGTTCCGCGCAGACTCCTGTCAAGAGGGATAGCGCATCGATCTCGGTGAAGACCTCCCCGGGTACCGGCAAAAGACGCTTTCCCTGGCAGCCGGGGGCGTCTATCCTATTCGCGATCTCGTAGAGGTCGCATGATACGCGCTTTTCGAGACCGACTGGCAGAATCAGCCTCACGCGCCGTCCAAGGACTGCCTGAAGCGCTCTTCCTATCGTTCCCGCGTTTGGGTCGCCGATCAATATCGCAGCCTGGCGGCGCACAAGGTCGAGGGCGTTTGCCCCTTTCAGAATGATGTCGCCTTCAATCATCTCGTCTGCAACGTCGAAGATCGTCTTTCCCTTCCTCCAGACGCCGTCAGTGATGATCACATCGCCGGGAAATCCGTCCTCGTTACGCAGACGTCCGCTCTCGGTCGTCTCAATCGATGGCGAACTGGTGACTCCGCGAAAGAATCCTCTTCGAGAGAAGTCATCGTTCTGGCCGACTACGGCTAGGACCTCCTCTGCCACATAGCCGTTCGTCGTGCCTGCGATGATCGCAATCGTCCCCGACTCGATGGCCGATTCAACGACCGGATGCGCTGCAAGCGCTTTGCCGATCAATCGCTTGCCTGCAGCTGGGGTTATCACGAACTGTCTCATGAGGGGACTACTCTCCTACGAGGAGAAAAGGGCTTGGCCAGATCTCGGATCGAGTCCATCTATTTCATCCCCAGACATGCCCTCCATGCGCAGGTGTAATATATGATAAATATGTTAATACAGTAAATCACATATGCATTTGAGGTTGTCTCTATGAGGTTGATGAACCTGATCTTGATCTTTATGGCCTTTGGCACAGCCTCGGCAGGCCTGGAGGAGTTCTGGGGGCACTGGACGAACGCCAACACCAGCTCCGACGGCCTTGCTGCCCTGGACATCGGATCGAGGGGGGGCGATGTGACAGTGCAGGCTTGGGGCGTCTGCGAGCCGGAGGACTGCGAATGGGGGGAGGCCTATGCCGACGTCTACGGCCCAAACTCGTCCTCGGACCTGTCCGATGGGGCAATTGCCTTGATGACCACCCTTATTGGAAGCCCAACCGACAAGACGCTTCTCATTCGCTCATCCGGGGAGGAGCTACTCGTCGACGTCTTCTACCGCTTCGTCTACGGGGTGGGGCAGAATAACTTCGCTGCCCAGTACAGGATGGTGCAGGGAAACACCCCCAACATGATAACCGGTCCCCCTGGGAACTCATCCCTTTCATGACCTTCGCGGTTGGAGGAGTGCATTGCCATGAGAAAGTAAGGTCGCCTGACCCCCCCTTTCACGACAACTGCTGTATGGAGATGTTGCAAATCATGGTCGAGGGACCCTGGACCCTCGTCGAGGGACCGAAAAGTACAAAAGGGGAGAGATCGTGGCCGACGTAGCGCCTCGGTAGCTAAGCCCGGCCATAGCGCGTCCTTGGTAAGGACGAGGCCGCGGGTTCGAATCCCGCCCGAGGCTTGATCATACCTCTATCTCAACTGGATCCTATGTGGCCTCTTTCTCGAAGGATTGCTACACCGGCCTTTCGTCGTGCCGATACTGTCGCCCTTGGATGGTCGCGGGAGGATATGATGCCAGAAACTACTGCCTCGAAGTTGTTGTGGGCGTGCTCATCTTTGCCAGGATGAAAGGACGTATATATCTAACGTGTGCTGTAATTTTGGGATGATTCACATGATCCACATGCAAAGAGCGGCTTTGGTCCTTCTTCTCCTGCTCTCAACCGCCTTGGCAGATGATCTCCATTCAATGGATGCGACAGAGGCGGTCCCTCTGCAGATCGACGCCCCGATCAACTGGGGCGATATACAAACCGCCCAGGTGGGGAACGTCAGCATTGCGTACAAGTCATTTGGAGGGGGTTCGCCGATCATAATGATCACAGGGTACCGGGTCACAATGGATACCTGGGACCCCGTTCTCCTGTACGAGCTCTCCAAGGAGTATCGGGTCATCGTCATGGACAATAGGGGCATGGGATTCAGCGGCAATCCAGGCGGAGACCTGACGATAGAAGCGATGGCCGAGGACGTAGCAGGCCTGATGGACGTCCTTGGCATCTCCAGCGCTCACATCCTCGGCTGGTCGATGGGCGGATTCGTTGCCCAGGAGCTTGCCTTGAGCCATCCTGAAAAGGTGGACAAGCTCATCCTCTACGGCACGGGCTGTGGTGGAGGAAGCGATATCCCACCCGATGTATGGCCAGTATTGACGGATACCAACAGCTCCAGTGAGAGGCGCAGCTCGTTTCTGATCCCCCTTCTCCTCCCCACCGACTGGACGGAGACTCATCCCGATATCTTCTCAAGGCTGCCCGTCCCAATTGTGGCGCCGACGGAGGAGATGATGGAAGCGCAAGCTTTTGCCATGGAGAGTTGGGGAGGAAGCTGCGGGCGCCTCGATCACCTGATGGATCCAACCCTCGTGATCACCGGAACGGAGGATGGGATCATACCTCCGGAGCACTCCCTCGAACTGGTGGAGGAGATCCCAGAATCCTGGTTGGTTCGCATACCACTTGGGGGACATTATCTTATGTACCAGTTTCCTGAGAGGATGGCAGAGGTCGTGGCGGTCTTCCTGGAGGGCTGAGGCCGTGAGCGGCCCTTTCCGCCATCTTTTTTTTTGGAATTCTATCGAGCGAAGAGCCAGGAGGGTCCCCTTCGGGCAAAAAGTCTTAACTCTGGGGGCATAGATCTCATGGCGTGCCTCCCCTGGTAAGCCTGATAATCCCTACCCTCGATGAGCAAGATACCATAGGAGAGTGCATACGTCGGGCAAGGGCCGTATTCCAGGTGATGGAGGTCGAGGCCGAGATCTTGGTCTCCGATTCCTCCTCAGACCAGACGACGGAGATCGCCCAGATGTTGGGGGCAAGGGTGCTCTTGCCGGATCGGATGGGTTACGGAAACGCCTACCTCTACGCATTCGCAAGAGCCAGGGGCAAGTACATAGCGATCATGGATGGGGATCTCACATACGATCCATCGGAGCTCCCCAAGTTCATTCGGCTGTTGGAGGGAGGGGCGGATCTGGTGATAGGCTCCCGTCTCAAGGGCGATATCAAGCCAGGCGCCATGTCTCCCCTCCATCGCTACCTGGGAAATCCCCTTCTCACCTGGCTGCTCAACCTGCTCTTCGCAACAGGGATATCCGATGCCCATTGTGGGATGAGGGCTATCTCCCGCGATGGCCTGGATCGATTGAACCTTCGCACAGGGGGGATGGAGTTCGCTTCAGAGATGATCATTGAAGCCTCCAGGAACGGTTTGAGGATCGAGGAGGTTCCAATAAGCTACTATCCTCGCAAAGGCTTCTCCAAACTGATATCCCTCTCCGATGGCTGGAGGCATCTTCGCTTCATGATGCTCTACCGGCCAGTCCCGTTCTTCATGATCCCTGGCCTCGCTGCGGTAGTGCTTGGCCTTCTCCTGACAGCTGCCGTCCTCACTCAAGGGAAGAGCAGCGAGATTCGCATGCATTCGCTGATACTTGGATCCCTCCTCCTCCTAATCGGCTATCAGACGCTGCTTGCCGGCCTTCACTTCAGCGCATTCGGCAAGGCATATGGAGTTGCCGAGAAGGGATGGCTGGTAAAAGCCATCATGAGCTATCACTCGCTGGAGAGGGAGCTTGCTGCAGGCCTTATCTTGATCGCGGCGGGGATGCTGCTCGGCCTGCGGGTGATGCTGAGCTGGGAAGCAGCCGGGTACGGCTCTCTATACGAGGTGCAGAGCGCGATGTTTGCCCTGATCCTGTCCCTCCTGGGAATCCAGACGGTCTTTTCCGGGATGTTCATAAGCCTGATGCTGCTTCGGGACGGCAACGGCAACGGAAGATGAGAATATGAGGATCGCCTACGTCTACGACGCCGTCTACCCCTGGGTCACCGGTGGCGGGGAGAGGCGGGTGTTCGAGCTCTCCCGTCGGCTGGCCGGACGGGGCCATCATGTGGACTGGTTCGGCATCAAGTGGTGGCCAGGCGAGGATTCCCTCGTGCAAGAAGGCGTGCGTTTGCGCGGAATCTCACCTCCGATGGACCTCTACTCGGGGGGGAGGCGATCGATCAGGGAGGCGGCGAGGTTCGCCTGGGCAGTCCTTTCCCATCTAGAGGGCAGATACGATATAATTGACTGCCAGGAGTTTCCTTTTCTTCCCTGCTTTCCGGCGAGGGTCCGTGCCAGTGCGAGCGATTCTGCCCTCGTCATCACATGGCTTGAGGTGTGGGATCGCTACTGGTACGAGTACCTGGGCGGGTGGGGCTCGGTTGGGCGGCTCGTCGAGAGGATGGCCGCAAAGCTTGCCGATCGCAATATTGCGATCTCTGATAGGACCAAACAGGATCTAATGAAGCTTGGGGCTCGAAATGTCGCAACCGTCTCTCCTGGAATCGATCTCGCCTTCATCGAAGGTGTCAGGCCCGCCGCACTTCCTACCGACCTGATCTTCGCTGGCCGTCTGGTCAAGGATAAGAACGTCGATCTATTGATCGAGGCTGCGAGCATCCTACGCAAGGAGCGGCCGGATTTGAGATGCCTGATCGTGGGAGAAGGGCCTGAGAGGGCCCTCTTGGAGGAATTATCCCGTCGCCTGGGCCTCAAAGGAAACATCGAGTTCAGGGGCTTTCTGGACTTTCGCGATCTCATATCGCTGATGAAGGCGTCAAGCCTATTCGTCCTTCCTTCTACGAGGGAGGGCTTTGGCATGGCCGCCCTGGAGGCTTTTGCATGCGGCCTTCCTGTGGTCACGGTCGATCATCCTATGAACGCCGCCCTCGATCTGATCGACAGGAATTACGGCCTCGTCTCCCCTCCTGAGGCCTCCCCCCTGGCTCGGGCGATCTCCCTTGGGCTCGATCGTGCGGGTGGGATGAGAGAGAGCTGCCGGGAGAGGGCGAGGTCCTACGACTGGGATCCAATCTCGCTCCAGCTGGAGGGGATCTATGAGGGGGTGGAGGGATCTCGAAGGCGGGGACGATGCCGATGACAGGGGCATAGGTCTTCTTCTCCAGGGCAAATTTTAATATGTACAGGAGGACAGCTCTTGGATGATGGGAGGAAGAAGGTTTGAATAGAGGTAGATTGGCTTGACCGTTCTGGTCACAGGAGGTGCGGGGTTCATAGGATCTCACCTCGCAGAGGAGCTGCTTTTGCGCGGGGAGGAGGTCGTCGTCCTCGATAATATGCATACGGGAAGCATGGCCAACCTGGATGGCATGGATATTCGGGTGATCGATGCGAGCTGCCTGGATCTCGGCGGCCTCGATCTCTCTCCGCACTCGATATATCATCTCGGCATTCCCTCGTCGTCGCCCATGTACAAGGCCAATCCATACCTCGTTGGAGATGCAATCAACGGGGCGGTCGCCGTCTTCGAGCTTGCAAAGAGATCGCATGCCAGGGTGGTATATGCCTCCACCTCATCCCTCTATAGCGGCCTTGCCCCACCTCACAGGGAGGATATGGTCCCCGATGTGAGCGACTACTATACCGAGGCTAGGCTTGCAATCGAGCGGCTCGCTTTGCTCTACAACCACCTCTTTCAGGTAGGCTCGGTCGGCCTGAGGTTCTTCTCGGTCTATGGGCCTCGAGAACGGTCCAAGGGGCGATATGCCAATATGGTCTCCCAGTTCATCTGGGAGATGATGGAAGGAAGGGCGCCATTGGTTTATGGGGATGGATCTCAGAGTAGGGACTTCATCTACGTGAAGGATGTGGTGAGGGGTTTGATGCTGGCCATGGAGTCGAGCTACCAGGGTGTGCTCAACCTGGGGACGGGGACCTCTCATAGCTTCAATCAGGTGGTCGAGATGATCTCCTCTAGGCTTGGAAGCGATCTTGCTACCAGCTATGTGGAGAATCCAATCGCAAACTACGTCGCTCATACCCAGGCAGACACATCGAGGGTGGAGGAGGCCTTGGGCTTTCGGGCAAAATGCAGCCTGGAGGAGGGTGTAAGGGAGCTCGTCGACCTTTATATGGGGGAGTTGGAGGCGGAGGAGTCTTGAGCATGCACTTTAAGGAAAAGAGCGTATTGATAACCGGTATCAGTGGCTTTGTTGGCTCCCACATGGCAAAGGCGGTTCTAGACGGCGGGGGCGATTGTTATGGATTGATAAGACGGCGCTCCGACGGCATGCTTCCTAGAAACCTCGCGAGGTTTGGGCTGGATGGGCAGGTCAATCTTGTGGAAGGGGACCTCGAGGATATATCGAGCATCGGCCATGCGTTAACCGCAAGCGATCCCGATGTGGTCTTCCATCTGGGCGCCCAGTCCTTCGTCCCCCGATCCTTCAGCAACCCAATTGAGACGATGAACTCCAACTGTCAGGGAACTGCGAACCTCCTCGAGGCCATAAGGATCAAGGAGGTGGATCCGGTTGTGGTCTTCGCCGGAAGCAGCGAGGAGTATGGCCTTGTGATATCGTCAGTTGGCCAGTTGGAGAAGGCCTTGAGGGAGCATGGCAGCATCTTTCCGCCACCTCTGGCGATCCCCGAGCTTCCAATCTCTGAAGTCAATCCCTTGCGCCCGATGTCCCCTTATGCCGTGAGCAAGGTCTATGGCGACTTTTTGATGCGCAACTACTGGCACTCATACGGCATCAAGGCTGTGGTCTCCCGTGCCTTCAATCACGAGGGTGCAGGCAGGGGCAATATGTTCGTAACGTCTGTCGTCACAAGCCAGGTGATGAAGCTCCGGTTTGGGGAGGCTGAATCCTTGACGATCGGAAACGTCAACGCATTTCGCGACTGGAGCCATGTGATGGATATCGTGGACGGCTACCTCCTCCTCGCGGAGAAGGGGCGTTACGGCGACGTCTACAACCAGGGATCGATGAGGACAGCCTCGGTGATGAGCTATCTCCTCCTCTCCCTTAAAGAGGCCGGATACCCCGTCGACAGCATCGAGAGCCTAAAGGGGGGAAAGGCCATGGAGAGTCCCCTAGATCCGGACGACTCGACGATCTTCGGGATCAGCTTCGATAAGACACGCCTCGACGGAGCAATGCTTCGCGGAGAGCTGGAGTTCTTGCCGCAGGATAAGGGCGTCGCAGTTCACTCTGGAGAAGAGCGCATCAGGATCGATTTCGATATGGATCGGTTCAGGCCGGCAGAGGTTCCCATTCTCTTGTCCGATATCCGCAAGATCGAGTCTCTCGGCTTCGAGGTCAAGCATGCCCTCGGCGATGTCATAAGGGATCAGCTGAACCATTACCTCTCCGAGAAGGAGCGCAAGGGATCGTATTGAGGGTTGCCATCTTCATCGATTACATCGGGGCGATCGGCGGCGGGGAGAGGGTGGCCCTGATGCTTGCCCGCGCTTGGAAGGCCCACATCATAACAACCGATGTGAACGAGACGGCCATCTCCCAGCTGGGCTATCAGGACGTAAAAGTGATCAGCCTCGGGCGGACGATCAAGGTGCCCCCTCTAAAGCAGATCTCAGCATCGCTCTTGTTTGCGCTATGCAACCTCTCTCGGGATTACGATCTCTTCATATTCGCGGGCAACTGGTCCCATTACGCCGCCTGGAGGCACAGGCCAAACCTCTGGTACTGCTATACGCCTGTTAGGGCCTTCTACGACCTCCGCAACGATATGATCCAAAGGCAGCCCAACGTCTTCTTCAGAGGCCTCGCCGCCTTCTGGATAGGGATTCATCGATGGTTCGACCATCGTTCAATAAAGGGCATCGACCGGGTGGTTGCGATAAGCTCCACAGTAGAGCGGCGCATAGAGCGCTTCCACGGCCTATCCTCCGTCGTGATATACCCCCCAGTTGAGACCGGGGTTTATCGCTTTTGCGAGTACGGCGACTTCTGGCTCTCGGTAAACCGCATATACCCGGAGAAGAGGATCGAGCTGCAGTTCGAGGCCTTCGAGGAGATGCCTGAGGAGAGGCTCGTCGTAGTTGGAGGGTACGCCTTGGGGGATCATGCGGCGAGGTATCATCGCCGCCTCTCTAAGTGCGTTCCGCCAAACGTCACGATGCTAGGATCCGTTCCCCAGGAGCGGCTCATCGACCTCTACTCCAGGTGCAAAGGGTTGATATGCACGGCCATGGACGAGGACTTCGGACTTACGCCGATCGAGGCGATGGCCAGCGGAAAGCCGGTCGTTGCCGTCGACGAGGGAGGATTTGCCGAGACGGTGATCCATGGCCGAACAGGCCAGCTCGTCCCCGCGGAGAGGGATTCACTTGTGAAAGCCGTGCGGGACGTATCGCTTGACCCCGGCCGGTTCAAGGAAGACTGCCTCGCGCGGGCCAAGGAGTTCGACCTCTCAATATTTATCGAGAGGATGGAGGGGGCGGTTGCCGCTGTCCATTGATGCAGCCGAGGTGTGGTGATTAGATGTTTGAAAAGAGCCGTCTGAGGATGCTTATCGATTACAGGAATCTGATATGGAGATTGGCCTGGGGCGACTTCAAGATCAGATATAAGAACTCTCTCTTGGGCTTCTTATGGTCCCTCCTCGAGCCTATGTTGATGCTTCTCGTGCTCTACGTCGTCTTCAGCTACCTAATGCGGATAGAGGTGGAGCATTATCAGCTCTTCCTCCTCCTTGGAATTGTGCTCTGGGGCTTCCTCGACAAGGGGACCAATATGAGCATAGTGAGCATCGTTGGAAAGCCGAGCATGGTCCAGAAGGTTTATTTCCCAAGGGAGGTCCTCGCCATATCCTCATGCCTCACCGCCCTCATGATGGCCGGCCTGGAGTTCCTGGTCTTTTTGGCCTTTGCCTTCTACTTCAAGGTCTATCCCGGACAAGCGGCCATCTACTTCCCCTTGATATTCATCCTCCAGTACATATTGGTAAGCGGCCTCTGTCTGGCGCTCGCCGCCCTGAACGTCTACTTCCGGGATGTGCAGTTCATATGGCGCGTCGTCCTACAAGCGGGCTTCTTCGCAACGCCCATACTGTATCCGGTAACTATATTTCCTATCCATATACAGAATATGATGATGATCAACCCGCTTGCTAGGATCATATCGATGTCTCGTGACTGCCTTCTATACGGGACGGTGCCCGCGAGCGGAGATCTTGCCTACGTTGCGGGAACGTCCCTTCTCATACTGGGCCTCGGTTACTGGATATTCAGGCGGCTGGATCCGGGCTTTGCGGAGGCGATCTAGTTGGCAATTGAGGTCGAGCATCTCTCTAAGGACTTTCGGATACCTCATGAGAGGAGGACAACCCTCTTCGAGAACCTAGTCGGCTTTCTCCGGCCGAGCGAGTATGAAACAATCCCCGTCCTTCATGACCTCAACTTCTCCGTCGATGATGGGGAGTGCCTTGGAATAATCGGGGAGAACGGCTCGGGAAAGAGCACGCTCCTTAAGATTATAGCAAACATTCTGCCACCGTCCAGGGGAAGGGTGGTGGTCGAGGGGAAGCTGACTCCCTTTCTCGAGCTGGGTGTGGGATTCCATCACGACTTCTCTGTAAGGGAGAACATCGGAATATACGCGACCATCATGGGTCTCTCGAACGGGGCGATAAGGGAGAGGATGGATGAGATAATCCGCTTCGCAGGCCTCGAGAAGTTCCAGGACACAAAGCTCAAGAACCTTTCTTCCGGGATGCAGGTAAGGCTTGCCTTCTCGACCGCGGTCCAGACCGATCCTGAGATACTGCTGATAGACGAGGTCCTGGCCGTTGGGGACATGGAGTTCCAGCAGAAGTGCTTTCAGGTATTCGAACGATATCGAAAGGAGGGGGTAACGATGCTCTTCGTATCCCACGACCTGGGGTCAGTTCGTAGGTTCTGCGACAAGACGTTGCTCTTGAAGCATGGGGAGCAAGTGGCCTTCGGGGAGACGGGGGATATAATAGATCAGTACGTCTACGGAGGGGGCGCTCAGGTGGAGATTGTCTCCGAGGAAAGCGAGCCGCCATCCGTTCGATGGGGGGACGGGAGTGTGGTTATAACGGGAGTCACCTTCCTGGATAAGTTTGGCTCTGAGGGGGGACGGTTCAACTCATTTGATTCACTGAACGTTAGGATACATTATAGGGCAAGGGAGGTGGTGCACGATCCGGTCTTTGGAATCGCCCTATATTCCGAAGCTGGGCAACATCTCTACGGAACCAATACCGATCTCAAGGGAGTGGATATACCTTTGGTGGAAGGGGAGGGCCATCTGGATCTACAGGTGGACCGGCTCCCCTTGCTATCGGGGCGATTTCTTCTGACCGTGGCCGTACATGCCCGGGATGGGAAGCCTTATGACTGGATAGATAAGCAGTACTCCTTTGAGGTTCTTCCCTTTGGAAGGGATGCGGGAATCATAGACTTTCCCTGCAGATGGATCATGTGAGCCGGTGGAGTGATTGGTCTTGGACAGCATTGAGATCCGCGACGATGAGATCGACGTTGAAGAGATCATGCGAAAGATTCGCGAGAACATCCGAAAGAGGAAAGAGGCTAGGATTAAACCTGCAACTGCTCAATCACTCAACGTTGGATCGTCCATCCTCCGCTATATGCGGAGCGATCTCGATTACATCAACAACAACTGGGACATCGAGAATAATAGTTATTTTATATCTTCTCACAGGTCTTTTTCCGGGAAGTTTCTGATCGCGGGAAGGCAGCTCGTCCACGGCGAGGTCCGCCGCTATGTCGATCCGGTGATATGGAAGCAAAAGGAGTTCAACGCCAGCACTGTCCGGCTCTTCAACGAGGTTGCAGGAAAGCTGGAGAAACTCTCGGTTAAGATCAACGATTCGGAGCGGATGATCAAGGGGATGAGGACCGATCCTAATGCAAGCAACGCCAGGCAGCTCATCCAGGTGAAGGCTGATATCGTTGGCGAGCTCGACGCGTTGGTATGCCGTACCAGGTCTGAGCTCGAAGCCGGGATCGTTCAAACGAAGTCCGATATTGTGGAAGAAGTCGACGTGTTGGTATGCCGTACCAGGTCTGAGCTCGAGGCTGGAATCGTTCAAACGAAGTCCGATATTGTGGAAGAAGTCGACGCGTTTGTAGGCCGTACCA
>JAFGMR010000025.1 GCA_016927425.1 Methanotrichaceae archaeon
CCGCCGACCTCCTCGACGATGAACCGCTTCAGGGCGTCGCTTCTACCGTCGGCGAAGAGGAGCATCGCCTGGTGGAGCCGGTCGAGGGCCGTTCTTCCCGGCGGCGGGAGGCTGAGCCCCGGCCCCTCCATCTCATTCTTCGGCAGAGCCTCGACGCCGGTGCCGAAAAGCTGGGTCTGGGCATCCTTCTTCTTCGTCTTCCTTCCCTTGCCGCCGACCTGGACCGGCGCCTTCTCGAAGAGGTAGCGCGCCCTCTCGGCTGCGGGGATTAGCCGGGCCTGGCTCCCCTTCACCTCGACGACGCTCGGCATCTTCTCCAGGTGGGCTCCGAGCCCCTGGGCGATCTTCCGGGCGGCGTCATACTCCAGGAAGAAGCCCTTCGATCCTCCCTTCCTCCGAGATGAGGGCTCCTCCTCTGCCACCTCTCCCTCTTCGCTCACCTCTCCATCCTCACCCAACGGGTCCCCGGAGACATTGCCGCCGTTGCCGTTCCCGTTGGCCCCGGCGGAGAGGGTCCATAGCCACATCGCAGTGAGCCTCGCGTCCTCCTCGAAGCCCGTGGCGTCGGCCCCCTCAAAGAGCATGTTGAGAGCCTCCCTCGATACGGCAGCCCAGACCTCCACCAGGTACTCTCCCAGGAGGACGACTTCGCCGCTCGCCTTCTCGACCCTTGAGTACCGGGAGTAGATCTCCAGGGCCGGCCCGAGGCAGGAGAAGATGGCGTCGGCGCCGACGACGCCCACTTTTGCCAGCCGGGGGAGCCAATCGTGAATGCGCTTCGGGAGCTCTGCGAGGACGTCCCTCCAGTCGCCGACCTCCTCCTTCAGGGTGCCGTCCGGGTTCTCTCTCGGGCGGCAGACGAGGTGGACTGAGGAGGCGAGAGTAGCAGCGTTCATCGCGTTCATCCGAGTACCCATTTCCGTGTCTATCGGCCAGGAGGCGGTAACGATCCAGCCGGCTTCCAGCATCGCCTGGAGCATTGCCTCCCAGCCGGAGGTTGTTTTATGTGCAAATACTACAATCCCAATACCTTCCGGCGACAAAATACGCCTACCTTCTGCCATGGCCTCCGTCATACTGTGTTCAAAATCGTTCTTTTCATCAAGTGAATCGGGATGTAGCACGACAATCTGATCCGTTTTCGGTGTCAGATCATCTTTAAAAAGGTCTACATATCTGCTGCCCAGGGTTCGCTTCAGCCAAACATAAAAGAAATCTGATACCTCTGCATAAGGAATAGCATCGTAATAAGGCGGATCGGTTAGGAAGCACTGGGCGAATTCATCGCCAAGAGGGTGAGACATAGCCGAAGCTTGACATACTTGACCATCTCGTGGAATCGAAAGACCCGTTTCGAAAGGGATTACTGTGACATCGATCATAGTATCCCACGATCCAACAGAGCCGCCGAAAGGATTAGTCTCTGCGTAATCCCAGAGCATAGGAAGAGCTTGCCTACCGAACGTGGCTTGGATCTTTTGACCTGATGAGTTCCAACGACAAAGTGATGATGAGTGTTCAGATTCTCGATCTATCGCACAAGCGAGTATACTCTGAGCAGCGGAAGCGAAACCGTTATCGCGCTCTTCTGCCACTTTCCCCCCAGCCTTTTGGACCAGCCGCGCCAGGGTCGTCAGCGCTAGAGCTTGCCTGGGAGAGAAGAGATCCGACCAAGTTTGCATGCCGTAAATGACGATACTGCTAACCGCACGATGCCCGCCTCCCATTGGAGTCGGTTCATCCGGCACCAGGGAGAGCGGCCCCACGTGCTCCGCCTTCCTCCGCTCAAGCTCCTCTGCCGCCTTCTTCGCCGCCTCCAGATCCCGAGCCGTCGGCAGCCTATAGAACCTCCCCTGCCTTCCCGGCCTCGTAGTCACCACGGTGAAGAGCCGGGCGTCTGCAGCACCGCCCCGGCGGGCCTTCAGTTGCTTACGGACCGAGGCGACCGGCGTCGTGTAGCCGCAGACCGGGCAGGTCGCCGAGCCCCTCCGGACCGTCCCCTCGCCGACGTCTTTTGCCATGACACCCTCCAGGATCTCGAACTCGACCCTACGCTCGTCCTTCTTTGGAACGATCCGGAGGGCGACGGAGCGGTTCGTCTTCTTTGCGAGCCAGAGCGACCTCATCAGGGGGACTTCGGCGCCGCAGCCGGGACCCTCGCAGGTGATCGTCCTCGCCCAGAGGTAGGCGATTGGGACAGCGCCGTCGGGGTCCTTCGGGTAGAACTCTCCTAGCTCCCGCTCCGCCTCAACCTTGATCCAGGCTCCCCACCGCCTCACCTCGTCCGCCAGGGTCTGGCCGTACCGAGGGATGTACTCCAATACGACCTTGTTGAGGAGGACGGCGACGGGATTGAGGTCAGACGCGAAGGCGTCGGCCCCGACCCGCAGCGCCTCCAGGGGTATGGCGCCACCTCCTGCGAAGGGATCGACGACCAGGGGCCGGGTGCCAGGGATGCCGCCGAGGGCTTCGTGGGCCGACTGGGTGAGGGCCCGGGCGGCCTTCAGGTACCTCTCGTCGGTTGAATTGTCCCAGTTGGCGAAGTCGGCGATGAAGTCGAGGAGGCCCCGCCGGAGCTCCAGAGGGTCGTCGAGGTCTCTTCCCCCCGTCTTCATCGGGTCCCAGAACTCCCCCATGATCCGCTTTGCGTCGTCGACGAACCTCTCGGGGCAGGGGGGATCGTCCGGGCTCGGTGCCGGGTCCGGCCAGAGGGAGGCGCAGACGACAGCCCTGCAGGCTGCGAGAGGTCGACGGGCCCACCATATGTGAAGCGTCGATATGTGGCCGTGCCTGATCGACTTCTCGCGGCGGGCGTGCCTGCTTATCTCTTTTATCGGAAGGTCGACCTCGATCAGCCGTTTGGGATAATGGGTCATGATATATCCCTCAAAAAATCGTACGGCATTGCCATCGCGCGAGTCAAGATCGAGCCAATTTTGAGTCGTGACGCAAACGGTTCGAGCCATGACGCAAAGTTTGAGCCGGGCGGCGAGGAACGAGCATCAAGCCGATCTGAGCGTTCATCTTTCCATGACATAATACGTCCCCCTCGGCGCAGTTCCCTCTGCTCTCACCTTACCTGACTCCCTCAACCTCTCCAATATCCTCCTTGCCTGGCTCTTGGTGACGCCTAGAAGAGTTTCCACGTCCTTTCTAGTCATCCTTCCATGCGCTTCGAGATACTCCATCACCAGCCCTTCCTGCCGGGCTCGATCGATCCCGTGGGCTCTGACATACGCCTCCGGCTGGCCCAGTCTTCGATAAAGCTCGGCGCTGAGATGGTAAACCCTCCCCTTCGTCTCACCCTTCGCCACCAAAAGCCCCTTTTCGCAGAGCTCTTCCAGCACCCTTCTTGCTGCAATCGGCCCCTTCTGTATCAGCTTTCCCGCAGCCTCCGAGCTGATCCTCCGGTCGAAGAATAGATCATTTAAAATCATCAGCCCATCCAGATCGAGCCGATGTCCCTTCTGGTCCTGTTCGTAGACGAAAGCCGCAAATTGTTGAGATCCGCCCCCGCCCAGTAGGACGACTCGAACGCTCTCAGGATCGCTTCTGCTATAGTCTGGTGGAGGCCTGCCGTATCGCAGCTGCCCCATGAATATCTTGTCGACGCCCTTCCCCGTCTGCTCGACGAGCCCCAACCTCTTGAACGCCTCGGCTAAAAGCTGATTGCGGGGCTTTGGCTCATGAACCAGGATGTTCTCCATAGTTATTCCAGGTAGGAACCCACCCGGATTTGCGATCAGTATGTGATCATGATGCCACTGGACGTAGACCGCTTCTAGCCGGGAATAATCCCGATGCAAAATGGCGTTGTTCACCGCCTCCCGGAACCCTTCGGGGGAGTAGTCTGGGATGGGAACGCGGAAGAACCCCACCGATACCTCGTCCTCGTCGTTTCGAGCCCTGAACCTCTCCTCGATCTCTCCGACCACTTTCAGCAAAGGCCCCCGAAATCCATCGTTGACCCTGACGTTTTCTTGGTCGTCAAAAACCTGGAAGTATATCTCATTAGTAGGAAGCAAGCTTCTGAATACTTCCTCTCTTCCCAGCATCAGAAGTCCTGCCACATTCGGGACGAGTCTATCGCCTTTCGTTTCCACAAGCCGGAGCGCTTTTGCTATCTCTTCGTTTGATAGCTCGATCAGGCTTCGATCTCCATGAAGCCTCAATACCGTCTGCCTCAGCCTTTCAAACTCCAGTGGGTCAAGTTTTTCGAACGTTGCCCCTTCCATGACTTGGGCTGAGAAGTCCTGAAGCCCGAGATCGACACGGCGAGATCTCTGATCTCTGGGGTAGAACGGCACCGTTTGAGGCTTGCCGTTTGCCTTGGTGGTACGGTGGAGCGACTTGCCTTCGGTCGTGGCACTGGGTTCTGGATAGGGATCTACCTCGATGGCAATAACCAGGACAGCGTTTGCAGACACCAAAGATATGCGAGTGTTGATATTTGGCACGGTGTTGTTGAATATTGCAGACTGAAGTTTCAGCGGGTCGGTTGTCTCCCCGTGCCTTGGGAGCGCCCCCGTCACCTGGCCGTCATCCTCCACACCTATCAGGAGAACTCCTCCGCTGGTATTGGCCATGGCTACGACCTCCTCGTATATCTCACGATCCGAGATCTGGCGACGATCCGACTTGAACTCGATATCTAGAGCTTCCCCAGACTCGATCAGATCCAAGAGACGGCTGCTATCAATCACGGCTAGACCCCAGTATCTTTTCCGACCCGACGTGATAGTGCTCGATCTTCACCAGGGGCTCCCAGCCTAGACGCGCCGGGTCCTGAATTGAGTGGACCTCAGGCACCGTTGAGCAGTTGTAGACGACGTAGAGCCAAAAGTCCTTCTTCAGCCGCTCGGCGGTCTTGTACTCGTTCGTTGTGAGGGCGATCTCCCCGACCCCTGACCTGCCCTTCACCTCGATGAACCTCACCTCGATGGCGGTCTTCGAATCTTCCGGGTGGAGCCTTCTTGATATTAGGTCGAACCCACGGTTATCGGCCTCGACGCTCTCTACCTGCCACCCCCGCGCCTCCTCGTAGGCTGTCACGGCCCGGACGGCGATCTCTTCGACCTCCTTGTCCTGGACCGTCACCCCGATCTCTGGAGATCCCCGGTCAGGATGGGGGAGGACCCAGGCCCTTCCATGATGGTGGATGTCAGAAACGGTCAGCTGCCGCTCTTGTCCCAGCTCCCTCCTCCGCCTCTCCAGCCTCAGGTTCAGCTCGTCGAGCCTCTCCTCGGTCGTCTTGATGTTGGCGGCTATGAGGGGCGACGAGTCGCCAGCCTGCTGTCTCACCAATAGCTCCGCGAGCCGTAGGTTCTGCCGGTTGATCAGCTCGTTCAAGCTGATCTCCATATGATGCTCGATCGTTTGAAGCTCCCGTTCCCGCTGGGACACCACCTCGGCTAGGAATGGCTGCAACGCCTTCTCGAAGAGGTATCCTTCCACCGCCTCTCTATCAGGCAGATCGCCCCCGTCAGGAACTCCGACAGCCGACCCCGAAGGTATCAGGTCCAGGAATATGGTGGGCTGGCGGATCGACATGGACCCATCCATATTCGTTTCGACGGCGAAGAGCCTCCGGTGGAGGGCGTTGCCCCGACCATCGGCGACCGCGGCGCTGAATAAGTCGAGCCTCGTCGGGTCTTCGCGGTACAGGTCGAAGAAGACAGCCCCCCTCCTCAGGTCGGCCTCGGTATGGATAGAAGCGTGTTCCCTTACAGCCTCAAAGAGGGGATGGCCCGGAGTCACCCACTCGGCCGTAGGGTTGGCGGATAGAAGGGTCTTGTCGAAGACTATCCGCTTGTACTCCCTTCCCAGCTGACCGAACCTCGCCTCCAGACCCTCCCCGATGGAGAGGACCGTCTTTGGGATCTTCCCTGGGCTGTAGATGTGGAGGCTACCTTTCGAGCCTTTGAGCTGGAGGCCTGCAAGATGGGACGCCTCGACGAAGAAGTCCTCGATCACTTCTGGAACGAGCCTCTTCTCCTTAGCCTCCTCAGATTTTCCGACGATCGCCGAGAGGTTAAGCTCCCTCTTGGCCAACCCCTCCAGGGTCGAGTCGGTTATCCTGCGGAACCTCTCTATATCGACGTCCTTGATGATCCTGTTCTTGATCGCCTCTTCGGTGAGGCTCTTCGCATACATCTCCCGGAGCATCCGTTCCAGCTGGTTAGAAGGCATGACGTCGCCCAAGACGTTGAAGACCTTGCCGGTGTTTTTGGGGTCGAGGTCCCTCTCGATGTTCTTGATCCGGTCGAAGAGCATCTGGAGGACTCGACCTTCTCGGGTGTTGGTCGACACGAAGTTGAATATCAGGCAGTCCTTCTCCTGGCCGTACCGATGTATCCGGCCCATCCTCTGCTCAAGCCTCATGGGGTTCCAGGGGATGTCGTAATTTATCATGAACCAGCAGAACTGGAGGTTGATCCCCTCGCCGGCAGCCTCCGTTGCCGCCATCACCTGGCACTCCTCCTTGAACTGACGTTCGGCGTAGATCCTCGTTCCGGATGTGTCTCTATCACCCACTTTCATACCGCCGTGGATCTGGGTGACCGACAGCCCCCACTCGATCAACTTTCCCAGGGGCCTGCCATCTTTTCCGTCCGCCGCCAGGTAGTCGAGGGTGTCCTTATGCTCGGTGAAGAGTAGGAGCTTCATCTTGGGGTCGTCGAAGATCCCGTGCTCCTTCATCACTTCGCGGAGCTTGAGGAGCTTCGATTCCACTTCATGCTCCTCCAGATGACGAGCCTGATCGATCAGCTTTCCTAGCTGTATAATCTCTTCACGAAGCGAATCCGGGTCGATAGAAGCCACCACATCTTCCAGCTGGTCTAAGATGGACTGCTGCTCGTCTTCAGGGAGGTCGTCGAACTCTTCGGGTATCTTCCTCAGAATCTGCTGCTGGCGGTACGCTTCAGGATCGGCCAGGATCTTCTCTCGCTTCTCCTTCATCCGTTCCAGGCTCCGCCTGAGAGCGTAGGTGCTTGAGGCGAACCTCCTCTGGAGCATCGCCATGGTGAAACCGAGGGCTCGACCTCGAACCTGATTCTCATCCTCGGTAGCTTTGATCGACTGGTCCTCGACGTAACGGGTGAGGGCATCGTAAAGGTCCCACTCCTCGTCGTCGATCTTGAACTCGATCGTCTGGACGAGACGTCTCGTGAATAGGCTCATCACCGTCCCGGTATCGGGATCAGGAAATGTGACCATCGCCTCCTTGACCCTTCTCAGGTAGAATGGTGCCTCGTGCTGCTCCATAGCCTCTTCCAGGCTCTTCACGTCGGCGTAGACATCTCTATCCAGAAGCCTGAGGAATAAGCTGAAGTTTTCAGGGTCGCCCTTGTGGGGCGTAGCGGTCATCAGCAGGTAATGGTCGGTCATATCGGAGAGGGACTCGCCGAGCTGATACGCCAGGGTTTTATGATCCGCGCTGTAGGCGCTCATCTTGTGAGCCTCGTCGACGATGATCAGGTCCCAGTGGCTGCGAAGGAGGCTCTCTTTAGCGTCCTCAATCCGGGATACCCAAGGCAGAGACGTTATCGCCTGATCCTTATCCTGCCAGGGGTTCGAGCCGTAGTTGGCCCTGAGTATCTCGCCCCTGACGACGTCGAACCGCTCGTGGAACTTGTCCTGCATCTCCCTCTGCCACTGGAATGTGAGGTTAGCTGGCGTGATTATGAGGGTGCGTTTGATCATGTCCCTGATCTTCAACTCCTTTATGAGGAGACCCGCCATGATGGTCTTGCCCGCACCGGGGTCGTCGGCGAGGAGGAACCTAATCCTCGGAAGCTTCAAGAAGTAGTCGTAGACCGCTTCCAGCTGATGGGGGAGGGGATCGACCCTGGCGATCGAGAGGGAGAAGTAGGGGTCGTACTCGTGGGCCCATTTTAGCCTTCTAGCTTCCACACCCAACCGGAACCTGGATGGATCTCCATCAAAAGGCTCCGCATCGGAGGTGACGTTCTTGAGGGTGCTCAGCTGCTCCTGGGAAAGGACTCTATCGTAAAACTGGTTTGTTCTCAGCCCCTTCCCGCTGACCTTGACGAACTCGCCCATCTCAGCCGTTTTCGTTATCTCGATCGGCTCAGGGAATATCGGTCCTTCAACGATAGCGTTGGGCTTGAGCGTTGTGGTTCTATTCTCCAGTTAGTCATCCCTCCCTCGTTCTCAGAGGTGAGGGCGAAGGCGTCTTAAGCCTATTGGTTCATAAGAGTTAGGTAGTTTCGATACATTAGATAGTTTCGAAATAACACAGTTAATTCGTCTAACTGGTTGATTTCATCCACACTTAGATAAAAAGATCCTTGATCACTCCGCATTTTAGGCACCAATTTGATCTCAAATGCTTACTAAAATAGGATTAACTAACGTTTCGTTGAAAGTATACGAGATACCTTTTTCCTAACCTCCTCAAGATCCTCATTAGTTACATATTGGTTCTTGATATATCTTATCGAACCGCGAACTCTATCTGTGGAGATTAAGCCTCCTCTTCGAAAATCCCTCTTTGGATATTCTGCGTCCCATATGTCCATTTTCGTCACAATCTCCTTTTTCGTTCAAGTATAAATGCTTTATCACAATTTAATTATGATCATCACATGTATGCCGTGATTCTTAAATATGTTGGAGTTTCCACAATCCGCCGATAGCCTGTTATCTTACATAAATTACAATATAGCAAGAACCACCACACAACAATGGGCATTCTGTGACTCCTCCTTACCAGTTAAGTAGCTCTTCTCTGCGCTGCTTTTGGAAGCTTAGGCATAGAACTCGGTGACTTCGAGCGATATGTCGAGCCTCTGGCTGAATGCAAGGATCTTGATCTTCTCTCCTGCAACCAACAGCTTGGACTTCAGGCATCCGATTATGGCCTCGTTTATGTTTTCCAGGGCTTCCTCGATGGTATCTCCTTCTGTAAGGCAGCCCGGAAGATCCACGCACTCTGCTACGTATATGCCATCCTCATCCTGCTCAAAGGTTATATGAAATCTCATCGAGACCGCACCTGTTTATCGTCCCCATCGGATCAGATCCCTCATTACCTCTTCAACGGAGCAGCGTTTGAGATCGCCTCTCCGAAAGGCATCCCCGAATGCTCGATCCTCAGCCGCAAGCTCAGCTTGAAGCATCCCTTCAGCTTCCGTTGGATTGATCCAACCGCTCCATAAGTGCATCCTTTAACCATAAATCATTTCCTTCGAAGGGGCCGCCCTCTCCTGGCTTCTCTTGCCTTTCTTCGCAACTCCAGCCAGGACTATCCAGGCTCCCCCTAGATCCCCGCCGGCGCTCGCAAGATCGAAAGGCCCGGGGCCGGCTGGGCGCGCTTCGCCGGCGGCCGGTGGATGGGGCCCCGGGGGATGGCCGGCGAGGCGATCGCCTGGAGCCGTCGCTTCCCATGAGCAGAATCCAGCCCGGGAGATCTAGGGGGCCTGGCCCTCGGGGGCGCCGCCATCGATGGGGGCAAGGGATGCAGCCATCAGATCGCTTGCAAACGCCGGGGGACCGGCTGGAGACAGGTCTTGGGACCAAATCGTGGGGGGATAAAGGGCAATTTTTATATCTGTGCATGAATCATACATATTAATCCAATAAGAGATGATGACTTGAAGGGCCGCCCCGTTCCTGATCCATAAGCTCCTGAAAACGGCGTCTTATTCGGGATGGCGTTATCTCAGAGGTCATTTCGGCGGATCTGCCGAGCTTGGAAGGGTGGGAATTGTCCAGATCTTTGAAGAGATGGAAGGGCGATAGAACTGAAAGAGCCGCTTTGAAGCAGTGCAATAGCTTCGAAGGCGATGGAGGTGAAATAATGGATATAACCGATCTCCTTAGGACCAGAAGGAAGGATATACTGCAGATCGCGGCTCGACATGGGGCTTTCAACGTGAGGGTATTCGGTTCGGCTGCCAGGGGGGCGGCAGGTGAAAAGAGTGATATCGATCTGCTGGTAGATGTGGGGCCTGGCCGGACCCCGTTCTTCCCCGGTGGACTTCTCGTCGATCTGGAGGAGCTACTGGGCTGCAAGGTTGACGTCGTGACCGAGGGGGGGCTCCACTGGTACATACGGGAAAGGGTCTTGAAGGAGGCTATTCCCCTGTGAAGGACGATCGTCTCTACCTTATTTATATAACCTTAACTCCCATTAGCTAGGGAATATGTTCAATCCCAGCGTTCTGTCCAGGTCTCTTACCTTCTTGGGCACTTCAGAGATGACCGATTCCTCAGCGAACTCAATATTATATACTTTGCTATATTGTAATAGTAGATCTGCTGGAGAAACTTTCCCACTCAATCCAGCCTTCTTAAGAAGGCATTCCAGCTTGCAGTACGCATAGAGCGATAGAAACGATATAAACACGTGCCCGAAAACGCTTTCATCATCC
>JAFGMR010000026.1 GCA_016927425.1 Methanotrichaceae archaeon
ATATTTTATTATCTCGTACGTTTTCGAAAATATAATGGTTTGAGAGCGCTCCATCCTCCAGATATCGTTTCTTTCAGACGATATTCTTAAAATTATCGAGATGATGGCTACGATGGGATATAACTTAATTAATTTAGAACCGACAATCGTGCGAAACCATTAAGTATTATAGAAACAATACACAACAATATATAGAAACACCTTAATAGAACTGTATGGAGTACGTAATCATGTGGAATCATCGAGCTCCACTCATCTTTCTCTCGGCCTTGATGATGCTGGTTGGCGTGGGGGGCGGCCATGTGAGCACATCCTTCTCTGCAAGCGATGGGCAGAGCTCTGTGGGATTCTCCACGACCTATGGGGCTGATGGTGAGTACCGAATCGAGGACACGGCCACGGCCAGCTTCAGCTCAGGGGTGGGCCTCAGCCGCTCGATTCAGTCCTCGGGCGACCTGAACGAGTATCACTGGGCGAGAGATGATATGGGCAACTTCGCCTCAGTGAGGGCGGAGGTTGAGAACGCGGTCGACAACAAATACCAATATGCGATCTTCCCTGCTGAGGGCGACGTCATCTCCGGCTCCTACGTCCAGGCGCGTCATAAGCTGACCTCCTTGGAGGCCGATCGCATCTACTGCGAGGAGGCGGCATCGAACGCCGAGGGGGACTGGGCCGTGACATCTACGACGGTAGAAGAAGGCTCCCTTCTTGGCTATTATGGCCTATCGAGGGCGAGCGCTGTTTACGCGACCGCCAATCATTGCGCAGATCATGCAAATGGCCGCACTGTGACATTCACCTTGGAGGCCGGGGCTGGTGGCTCATGCCATGCTTATAATAGGTTGACCGCGAGGGATGGTGGCGTTCCTGCAAAAGTCGACGGCTACAGGGGATCGGCGTATGAGGACACCAATCTTGCAACAGCCTCCATCAGAGAGGCATATATCGATCTCGAAGACGGCAATATGGAGATCGAGCAGTGTTCGAGTATTCTCTCCGACTCCTCGGGCTCCTGGACGACGCTAACCGATGGCCAGCTGAGCTTCGCGGGGCAGAGCTGGGCCTCCGAGGAGCCCAAGTCCGGGACGAGTATAGACCGGCTCGTGGCTCAGGGCGAGGTCTGCAACCTGATTCGTGGAGGGGACTTTCCCTGGAAGATCATGGGGATGGATGGAAGGTTCGCCGGATCCATAACTTACGTGGATGGATATCTAAACCTGATCGCAAGTGCAAAGGATAATGAACCAATGCATTCGCTTTATGTGGGTCTGGAGGCGCTCGGCTCCATACAGCAATGCGTGACCTCTCAGGATGCATGGTCACGCCTCTCGGCCAAGTCCGCTACATCGATCGATCTCGGATATCTCAGCTATTCCATCATCTCGCGAGCCGGAGAATCGCTTGCCTTTGCCGATTTGGATCTCTTCGCCGATGCCATGGAAGGGGGAATCGTCCATGGCATGTATGCCGGAGGCAAGCTCGACTGCGAGCCCGTAGCGTCCGCCTCAGGCTATGGGGAAGACACAGCCCTCGAAGATCGAGATCCTGAGGCGGTTGAGAGAGCCCTGGTTGAGGGTGGAACCCTTCAGTACAGCGGAAGATCTGTCGACTTGCTGAAGGGTAGTGAGAGGCTCGCCTTGATCGAGGTGGACCGGTTGAGGGGGGACGTGAGTGGCGGGGTTGTAGAGCATGCGATCGAGATGGAGGGTGCAGAGGGCAATTGGGCCATTGAGAGCTCCGCCGTCGTATTTCCCCGGGGCTCGGGAAGCCTTGAGTATGCGGGACTGGGGAAAGCTGCGGAGACGTTCGCCCTTGTGCAGGGCAAGCTCATTGCCCATGGATCGGCCGGGTCCCTCACAGCCGCCCTCGAATCCAAGACATCGCTGAGCCCGGACTCCGCTTCCGAATTTACGGATTGCTCCTTCCATTCCTGGAGCCTATCTAGCGTTGCCGGAACTGGCGATCTCTCTTTCGAGGGCATGGCCCTTGCCAAGGATGGTCTCTCAAGCGTGCGGCTTTGCGATCATCGATCGAGCGGAGAATTCGCGAGCGTGGAGCTTGGAGCAGGCGATTTACTGCGAGGCGGTCCAGGCGCCATGGCTTCTATCGAGGTTGCATCCGGGGAGGCAGGCTCGCTCGCCTTCGAGGGCCAGACACTTGATCGCATCGACTCGATGGGGGGGCGGGAATCGATCGTCACCACCCTTGTCGATGCGTGGGGAGACGATCTGCATGCCTCCTTTGAGGCCTGGGGACCAGGCGAAGGGGGGGCGCCAGGGGAGCGGTCGCTTACCACATCGAATGTCGAAGACGGCCACCTGGGGATTGCGGGCGATTGCAGGGCAGCCTTCCTTGGGACAACCTCTCGCCAGAGGGGTGTTCATCAAGGCGGCCTTGTCTCGTCTTACGGGGAAGCTGAAGATCCTGTGGAGGGCGAGATCGCTTTTGGGGGCTTCAAGGCAGTCGACAAGGGTCTTCGATTCTATACGCTTGCATGGACCGATGAGGACTCGGCTCATGCGAGATGGGGATCGATCCACATCTGATATACATTGGACGTGCCTCTCTCTTCCAACCTGAGGGACCTTCCTCCAAGTCCTATCGATGTGGCGGGAAAGAGACGATACAAATGCCAGCGCCGCCGGCCGGAACGCGAGGGAGGATGCAAAGCAGCCTGCTACCTCTTATCTGGCTGAGTAGACTATGCTTCTTGTGTCGAGCTTTAAAAGAAGGACGAGTCTTTCCTCGTCGTCTACCTCGTAAACGAGCCGAAAATCGCCAAACCTCACCCTGAAGCGGTTCGTGTGGCCTTTGCATCGCTTGACGTCGAAATTTTCCTTCTTCGGATCATCCTCTGAGATCTCTGTCGACCTTCAGAAAAGATGAGGATTTTCGGCGAGCTGATCGATCAGCTCTTTTAGGTTTTTTTCTGATGAGCGCGAGGAAGCCTGGTTATAACCCGTTCGACTCTCCTCGGATGCAAAAGCACCTCGAAGCTCATAATCCGAGCTCTGCCTTGAGGCTCTTCCACGAAACGCCTTTCTCCCTCGTCTCTTTGGCGAGCCTGTCCAGCTCTTCGGCCTCAGATTCGCTCGCTTCGACTTCTCGCTCCAATTCTCGCTTCACCTTTGTGACGGAGCTGTGTCGTGAAATTGCTGTAATCGAGCCGATTCTTCGAAGAATATCGATAGGCTGCAGCGCTACTTGGCACGTCCGGTGGATCAAATTACAGCAACTTCGGCACGCTATCCATCTTCGCTCGCGGCGGCAATAAAGAGCGCTATTGATCTATGCTTGAGGAGGCAGTCCCCTTGAAAGGGTAACCGGCTGGCGATCCACCCATCGATCGACATCGCCCGATGCGATCACAGATATCCAGCTGCTGTGCTCGATCCAGTCCTCCTCTCCCTTCATCGCCGGGATGTTCTCCGTCTCAATGCCAAAAGGCATTTCGTAGCGTCAAATGAAGCACTCCAATCCCTTCGTGTATCAGAGAGGAGCTAAACCGCGCTTTGGCCGAATGGAAATTAAATATACCTTCCCGGGCTCGTGCCCAGCAGATGTGTGTTGGATCTCGACCCTTCGAAATTTTTAAGTAATAGCCTTGCGTATATACCATGATAATAGATATAAATCTTGGGACTATTATTAATATATCTATGGGGGTTTTCTATGTTGAATAAACATTGGGCTCCGGGCCTCGTGCTGGTTATCCTCTTGGCCCTGGCCGGCACCGCCTGGGGAGATGTGAGCTCGTCCTTCTCCGCGAGCGATGGGGAGAGCACGGTTGGGTTCTCGACGGTCTATGGGGCCGGCCTGGATGACCGTATCGCGGACTCGGCTAAGGCCGGCTTCAGCTCAGGGGTGAGCCTCAGCCGTGCGCTTCTGGCCTCGGGAAGCATGAGCGAAACTCATTATGTGGATGACGGCACAAGCAGGGCCTCGGTGAAGGCTGAGGTTGAGAACGCCGCTGACTATCAGTATCAGTATGCGCTCTTCCCTCTGGAAGGAGACGTAGCACCGAGCGCCTACGTCCAGGCACGTCACTGGCTGACGGTGCTGGATGCCGACGATATATACTGCGAGGAGGTTGCGACAAACACCGAGGGCGACTTCGCAGTCACCACGATCACGGTTGAGGACGGATCTCTGCAGAACTACTTCGGACTTGCCAGGGCAACGGCTACCGACGTCACCACTTCTCACAGCGCGGATAGCGCGGAGGGCTCAATGGTGCTTATTACCGCCGGGGCAAGGAACGATATGTCCGACCACGCCTATCACTCCCTAACGGCAAGGGATGCAGGCCTTCCTGCGGTTGTAACTGGATTACGGGCATCGACCTACGCCGACAACGACTTCGCAAGAGCCTCCCTCGATAACGTCCTGGTGGATGTCTCCGACGGCACGCTGGATCTGGAGCAGGGATCGAGCAACTCCATCGCCGACTCCTCCGGCTCCTGGACAAGCGTGATCGACGGTCAGCTGAGCTTCGAGGGCAAATGCTGGGGCGATGAGACGCCGAGGGCGCAAACGAGCATAGCCAATCTCGTTGCCGACGGCTCCATCTATCACCATCTCCTGGCAGGCGACGTTCCCTGGGAGCTTTTGGGAGTTGCAGGACGGACCTCTCAATCCCTGACCCATGTAGATGGCCATCTCGAGCTCTACGGCGATGCCCTGGAGAATCCGACGGGGACCTCGGTCAATATTGCGATCTCGGCTGAGGGAAGCATCGAACAGAACCTGTGGGGGGAGAACGCTGATGCCAACCTGAGGGCCGAGGCGGAAACGACCGTGGAACCTGGCAGCCTCGAGTATACAGGATCCGCCCAGGCGAGCAATACAAGGACCAGCGCAAGCGTAGATCTCACAGCGTCAGCTCCGGATGGCTCGATCGATCATAGCATCGATGCAGGAGGCATGACCGAGGAGGTCCCCGCTTATGCGGTCGACCTGGAAGAGTTATCGGCGGTTGGCACGTTTGCCTACGACTGGACAGCCCTCTCCTTGGGTACCCTGGACTACAACGGGGAGGCCACATCGTGGAAGAGCGGCCTCGATACCATTGCCTTGGCCCAGGTTAACGAACTCTACGCCCATACCGACCTAGGCTCGATCTTCCATACCATCATGGCCGAGAATCCCGAGGGCGACTGGGCTCGCGAGGAGACGACCGTGGAAGCCTACGATGGCTTCGGCGATCTCTATTTCTCCGGCTACGGCAAGGCATGGAAGACGGGAGCGACGGTCCAGGGCTGCCTATCTGCCTACACGCCATATGGGTATATCGGCAACACAATGGAGACGGGAACGAGCCTATTCTCCGGATGTAGAACAGCCCTAGATGGAGGCTACGACCTCTACGCATATGATTCCAGCTATCTGAATTGGGGCGGATCGCTCGACCACACAGGTACGGCGATGGCCCGCAATGGCAAAGGCGGGATCGAGCCGTCTGGAGGAAATCCAACGATCAGCCTTACGGCATATCTCGATGCTAGGCTCGATACTCAAGGGACCATAGACCATTTTATGGCTTCAAACGATGGAAGCGGCCATTCGGTCTTTACGCACAGCTTTCTGAACTCATGGCTTGAGGATTACCAAACCGATGGCGACCAGCTGATGGCGCAGTTGGCTGGCGATCCAATAGCGGAGTATCACTACTCCGGAACAGCAAGCGCGCTTGATGGAAGTGCCTATCTAAAGAACATTGAGACGAATGGATATGTAACCGGATGTGGCAGCATCGATCATTACATATCTGCAAGTTCGTGGCCTCCTGGCCTAGATGTGTATATGGATCTGGGCTTAATTGGCCCTGCTGGCTGCAGCTTCTACTATGCCGGTTCTGCATTTAGCTACTACAGCACAAGCGGCGATCAGGTCTTCATCAACACGCCATACATATACGGATGCAGCACTTCAGATATCTACCACTCGCTCTCTGCCTCTTCGTTGTCGTACCCATATCTGGCAACTGTGGGATCCTTGAATCTTGAAGCATCTTCGAGCGTGAACGCCTATGGCGGCGGATCCATCGAGGGAAGCACTCAGGCGAGGGCAAGCAGCTCCGAGGCGAGGGTGGTCGAGGACTTGTACGTCGATGCAGGGGAGATATACCACGCAACGGAAGCCCATAGCAGTCCTCCGGAGGAAATTGCAACACAAGAGATGGAGAGCCTCGGCAACAACGCATGGGAGAGCGACCTCAGCCAATCCGAGGAGGGCTCTGCCACCATGCACCATGCCGGATCTGCCGTGGCAAGGGAGGGTCTTGCCAAGGTGCAGGTGGACGATCATACGGCATACGGTGATTATCTGACGCTGGATGCCGGCGCAGGCGATATTTATGAATACGGCGGGCCTTCGGCCGGTGTCGACGTAGAGGTCGGATATGGATGCTACAGCGATGGAACAACGATCGAGACTGCCTCAGTGATGCCGTCATCCCTATGGTATTTCGGACTTGCCCAGGACATCACCGGGTCAAGGGTTGCATCGGTCGTCACAAAGGGGCTTCTGGCCTCCGGCGACGGTATCTACGCCGCGCATCATGCCGCTTTATGGGAGGATCTGGAAAACTGGCAGGAGTCCACAGTCGGTGTGGAGATCGATTCCGGTGAGCTCGACCTCCTTGGAAATGCGAAGGCTGATCTAACTAGCACATCTGCATATCAGAGGGGAAGCGCAACAGGCGAGTACATCCACGTCTACGGCGAGGCGTTAAATCCAACGGCTACGATGTGCGACCAGGCATATGGCGGCTATACTGCCTGGTACAAGAGCATGCGGTTCTATGATCGAGCCTGGACGAACCCAACGGTTGCCGATGAGATGCATGGGCTGATATACACATGAAGGCTTTGGGAGGAGAGACTCCTCCCTTCTTTTTATCCACCGGATCTGCCCGAGTTTGCCGATCTTTGCTGAAAGATCGTAGCCGATGCATCTCTCTTTTCCGTATCTCGTCCGCCACTATTACGCCGCATTGGCCAACGATTGCAATGAATGCATTGATCACGGATTCGACTGTGAAATGGTCGGTTGCATCGGCCGATCGCTGCCATAGATCGCTTGCGCTGCGATATATATCGAAGCCGAAAAGGCCGCCCCCCCCCAAACGGTTCCGGTTCATCGTGGTGGGAAATGATGGCCATTGACCTATGTTCGAAGGGGCAGGTCCCTTGGGGGGATATCCGCCAGGTATTCCTCCCATCGATCGCCATCGCCCGACCCGATCTCCGATATCCAGCCGCAGCACTCGATCCAGTCCCTTTCCTCCTCCTTCGTCACAGGGATGTTCACCGTCCCCATGCGGAGGTTTGTTTCGAATCGTCCAAGGAAGGTCTGCATCCCCTCGTGCATAAGTGATGAGTTGGCCGCGCTCTGGCGGTAGTAGAGCTGGCCGAGACCGGTTGAGAGGGTCTGGCTCTCGTAGGCGAACCTCTTGGTCGGCTGGTAGTTGACCCCGATCACATTATCCAGGTCCGTCGTCACAGTGACGTTGAAGCGATCCAGGCTGGATTTGAGGGATCGAGTGTGAGATAGGATGGGATTATAGTTCAACGTTGACCGGACCTGGTCCAGGTTGTTGTCGGCAACCTCTCTCTCGTTCATCCCCCAGCCTTCATACTCCAGGGCGCTCTCGGATTCAAGGATCATCGGCCACTTCTCGAAGTAATGGAAGTAGGTGAAGGGATCGTTCGCCGCCTTGGTCGCGTTATAATCGACCGACTCGTTATCATCCGATCTGATAAATGTGATCTCCGAGGTGGAGATCTGCCCCTCCCTCGCATAATCCCTCTCCTGAAGGCCGATCCCTTGAAAGCCGATATCGATGTAGCGGGAGTGATACCCCCCCGTGGTTCGCCCAGCCGGGCTTACCTCTATCCTGGACACGGTACCATGAGAGTTCTCATCCAGGCTCATGTTCAACTTCATCCCACGGCGATCTATGCTCCAGCCTTCGACGGAGGCATGCCAGGAGTTGGCCGAGACGCTTGACGCAGCGATTATCAGCACCAGAAGGAGATACAGCCATCTCTCAAAGGGATAGGCCTTATCGATTCTTTTTCCTCTCATCCTGCCCCCATCCAGATCGGATTTGAGATATTCTGGCAGGCTTAACTATCTTCCGGCCTTGGGAGGTCCGCCAGGCCGCGAAAATTATTTCTGATGGCTCCTCGATAAAGCGCACCGGATTGTCGTGAGGCATTGGGAATGAGGATCGATAAATCGATAAACGGAATTGCGTGGCTGATGATCACTCTCGCAGTGGCGAATGCGGGAGCTGCAGTTGATGTGGCTGGATCGGGGACTCCTGAACTTGTGGCGGTTCTAACCGACTACGGAACGGCGGACTACTATGTGGGGGCGCTTGAGGGTGCAATCTATGCGGCCAATCCCCTCGTCAGGATATCGACGATAAGCCATCAGGTGAAGCCGTTCGATGTCGCCGAGGCGTCATATCTTCTCGCAGAGGCCGCAGAGGAGTATCCACCGGGGACAGTCTTTGTGGGAGGAGTCGATCCCCAGGTGGGGATATGCCGCCCGATCGTCGTCGCCACTGGGGACGGCAAGGCCTTCGTAGGTCCGGACAACGGCATCTTCACAGGCGTAATCGAGGCTTTGGGCCTTGTAAGTGCCTATGAGATCACCAACCAGAGCCTCATGCGGTCGGGGGAGTTCTCCCACTCGTTCAACGGGAGGGATATCTATGGGCCCGTCGCTGCCCATCTGGCTGGAGGCGCTCCGGCGGAATGGGTGGGCGCTCAGATCGATGATCTGACAATGTTCCCAATTGTCCGGGGGGGGCTTGAAGACGGCAATGTATCGGGAGCTGTTGTGCACGTCGATCGATACGGAAACCTGTTGACCAATATCGAGGGCGGCCTTCTTGGAGAGGCGGGCTTTGCCCGTGGCGATCCGCTCGAGATCGAGGTTGGGGATGCGAACCTTACCGCAACCTGGGTTGATACTTACGGCGACGTCCCGCTTGGGAAGTGGCTTCTTTTAGTCAGTCCATCCGGCCAGGTGGAGATCGCCCGAAACATGGAGAGCGCGGCTGACTCCATTGGGGCCTCGGCAGGAGATGATGTTATGCTGCACGGGCCATGATGATGGTGGGGCTGATGGAAACCTGCAGGCTACAAGGGTTTTTTGCCCTTGAGGAGGCTGCATAGGCTGGGTTGAAGGCGAGAATCGCCACAGTCCAGCCCAAGATCAGCAGGATCTCCTCAATCGATGGCAAGCCCAAACCTGGAGATCTCGAATGCAGCCGGCATATCTCCGGCGGGAGGTGTCATCGGATTGAGATCCGGCATTCTGGAGCGATTCGTCGGCTGGCCGGATCATCGTCCATCTCATCAGTCGTTTGACTCGGTGATGCGCCGAGCAGATACAGGTGGCCCATTCAAGAGCAATTCCATTACGTCTGGCCCATTTACCACGCCGAAACCTCCTTCGCGGGCCGACGCTTCGTCGAATCGAGATATGTCGTCCGGCTCAATTCCCTGGCCCATCATGGCGAATGGGACCGGCTCGGAGCTGTGCGTCTTGGTCTCGATGGGGGTTGGATGGTCCGGAAGGACACAGGCACGCCAGGGGCGGCCTGCCTGGCGGAGCCCTTCCAGAACCGGGCCCACGATTCGATGATCGAACTCCTCGATTGCCCGCACCTTGAGGAGGAGGTCGCCCTCGTGGGCTGCCTCGTCCGGTGCCTCGACGTGCAGGAAGACGAAGTCGTGTCGGCCAAGGGCATCCAGAGCAGCCTCGACCTTTCCCTCGTAGTCGGTATCTATCGTCCCTGTTGCCCCGGCAACATTCACCACTTCGAGGCCGGCATATCTGCCTATGCCCTTGATGAGGTCGACTGCCGAGATCACAGCTCCTGTGATGTTGTGGAGCTTCTCGAAGCTTGGAATCGAAGGGGCTTTTCCCTGGCCCCAGAGCCAGATCATGTTGGCAGGCCTCTTGCCTGCGGCAAGTCGTCGCAGGTTGACCTCGTGTCTATCGAGAACCGGCCTTGCCTCCTCCATGATCTCCCGAAGCTTAGCCGCGCCGCTTCCTCGCGGCAGGTAATCCTGGATCTGCCTTCCCGTGATATCGTGCGGCGGCGTGCACTTGGCATCGGCTCCTTCTTTCAAGACGAGGAGGTTTCTGTAGCTTACGCCCGCGTGGATTTGCCCCGCAGGTATCAAATGCCGCAGGGCAACGATAAGCTCTGCGCCTTCCTCGCTTGATATATGCCCGGCGCTGTAGTCCTCCATCACGCAGTCGCGTACGGTCACCAGGTTGCATCTAAAGGCGATGTCGCCCTCTCCTAGCTCCACGCCCATGGCCGCGGCCTCCAGGGGGGCCCTCCCGCTGTAGAAGCGGGAGGGATCGTAGCCCATGACGGAGAGGTTGGCAACGTCGCTTCCAGGAGACATCCCGGGCGGGACCGTGACTGCAAGGCCGAGGCGCCCCATCCTCGCCATCTGGTCCATGTTAGGTGTGGATGCTGCCTGGAGGGGCGTTCTTCTGCCCAGCTCCTCCAGGGGATGGTCCGCCATCCCGTCGCCCAGGAGGATGATGTGCTTCATGCTGTGATTCGCCATGTTATCATCGCTTTGCCAACTGATCATCGGTTCGTCGAGGCCTATCTCCTATATCCAGCCGCTCAAATGCTCAGGCGCTTTTCGAGGCCGTCTCCTCGGCCCGGCTCATATCCGCCAGATGCCTGTTCAGCACCTTTGCGATCGCGTTCAGCTTGGAGCGGCCACAGGTGGCCCCGCGTGTAACGCCTGTTACTATATCCACGACCTCTCCCTTGGTCACCGTGTTCGGCCTTGTGGGCTTGACGAGCCTCGTCTTTACGCCCTCCCTTGCGAAGTCCTCGAAGTCAACAGGACACTGAGCGACCACTACCGCCGGGATATCCGCGAGCGCCAGTATATCCCTCGTCTTGAAGATGACGTGGGACTTCACGTTCCCCAGGTGGATGACGGCGATCTTGTGCCTTGCGATCTGAGCCACCTCCTTCTCGGTGAGGCCGAAGGTGGGGCCGTATCCGCGGCCTGCCGCCTGCGGAAAGCTCTCCGGAACGCCCGCTCCCGAGTTCAGGACGAGGACGCTCGTCTGGATGCCCTCCCGTCTCAGGCCGTATGTGATCTCGCAGACGGGCTTTGTGATATGCCTCCTTCCCGGAGACATGGCGATTGCAATCACATCGGGCCTCGCCGCCTCTGATAGCGTTCCGCGCTGGGCAAGGCCTCCTCCCTTTGCAAGGCCCATGCTCTCCCGGCAGTCCACAACCTGCGTAGCTCTTCCGATCATGTCGACCCTCCGGCGGACGATGTTTCCCCTTCTGCGCCCTTCGATATAGTTAAGAGCTCTATCTCGAACGTCACCGTCTGCTGTGCAAGGGGGTGGTTGGCATCGAGGGTTGCGATCCCTTCTTCGATCTCGGTGACCTGGACCTGGATCCCTTTCCCGTCGTCCTCGCAGATCTCAAGGCTCATCCCCTCCACCACGGCAAGGTCCGGGGGAAGATCTTTGAGGTCGACGGAGATCACCAGATCCTCGCGATAGAGGCCGAAGCCCTTCTCGGGTGGTATGGCCACCGTCTTCCTCTCCCCCGGGCTCATGCCGATGACGGCCTCTTCGAATCCCTCTATCATCCTTCCTTCACCGAGGCAGAACTGCAATGGCTCACCTCCTCGTGAGCTCTCGAAGGGCACATCGTCATCAAGCTTTCCTGTGTAATGAACCTCCACAATATCGCCCGCCTTGGCTTGAACCATATCTAATGCACCTACCATATGCTCGCTTAATTCGTCGCCTTCCCTCGATCATATCTATGACTATCGCATATTTAGCTGGTGCTATGTGTGGGGGCAGTCTACCACAATGCAGGTAGAATTCTTTTAAGCCAGGGTGATGGCTTTAAATGGTAGGCATATCATAATTCCTACGTGCATCCAATGTATCAAAGGGTCCAAGGTGGCATCAATCCATGAGAAGATGGCAACATGATAGGGGGTAGCAGGCTAGAATGCTGTTGACCATGGTTCTCCTGGCAGCAGTCTACCTAGCCTTTCTGGCCTTTCTGGCATATATGGGCACCAGTCAGTCCTTCATGATCCTCATCGCGGGGATATTCATATTCGCCCAGTACTTCTACTCGGACAAGATGGTGATGTGGAGCACGGGCGCTAGAATCGTCTCCGAGAGCGAGGAGCCCGAGCTCCATGGCATCATCACCCGGCTCTGCGCCGTGGCCGACATTCCAAAGCCTCGCGTGGCCGTGGTGAATATGAGCATTCCAAACGCATTTGCAACCGGGAGAAATCCCAGTCATGCGGTCGTCGCTGTGACGACCGGCCTTCGGCAGAGGCTCAACCAGGGCGAGCTCGAGGCTGTGATAGCGCATGAGCTCAGCCACGTCAAAAATAGGGACATGGCGGTGATGACTATTGCGAGCTTCCTCTCGACAGCCGCCTTCTTCTTAGTCAGGAACATGATCTTCTTCGGCGGGATGGGAGGCGACAGGCGAAGGGAGGACTCAGGAGGAGCCTTCATAGCGATCTGGCTTGTGTCCCTGGCAGTCTACATAGTTAGCTACCTGTTGATCCAGGCGCTTTCCAGATACAGGGAGTTTGCCGCAGACAGGGGCTCTGCCCTCATAACAGGCCAGCCCTCCCTCTTAGCCTCAGCCCTCCTGAAGATCAGCGGCTCGATGGAGCGGATCCCAAAGGAGGACCTTCGAAAGGTGGAAGGGATGAGCGCCTTCTTCATCATCCCAGCGATCTCTCGCTCGTCCTTAATGAACCTCTTCTCGACGCATCCTAGCGTCGAGAAGCGCATAGCTGCTCTGGAGAGAATCGAGATGGAGATGGAGCGCTGATGGGATTTCTCGACTCCCTTCTCGGAAAGACCCAGCTTCCAAAGGCACGCTCCGAGAAGCTATTCGCGATCTCGACGGCGGCGATCTCGCTCGAGTCGTTGGGAATCGCCCCCGGTGGCAAGGCTGCCATATGCTTCAAGGCGATGGACTCCTCCCGGCTCCAGACCGCGCGAACGGAGATAGAGGAGCTTCTGAGCTTGAGCGGCCAGGAGACGGGCACAAAGCACGAGGTTCAGTCGGACAAGTACGGCTTTCTTTGGGTGGTGCTGGAAGATCGGGACTTCGAGGACCTCGTGACGGCAATCCACATGGTCAGCCAGACCTTGGCCGACCACGGCTTTGGGGAGTGGCTGCTCTGCGCAGTCTACCTCTTCAAGGAGCCTCGTCCGGTCTACTGGATATATAACTTCAAGCAGGGGAGCTACTATCCCTTCGTCCCCACTGGGGAGAGCCAGAGGGACAACGCCCTGGAGTTCCGGCTCCGATCGCTTATGGAAAAGGAGCTTCCCATAGAGAAGGTGCTGGAGCGATGGTACCCCCTCTGGGGCATGCCGATATAGGATAGCAAGGAATCTCCATCGATGCCGCGCGATGCCAATGCCTTGCGTCGCCGCCCGCCATCATACGCCATCCCAGTTAGCTTCCATCGTGGTCATCCGTCATCACGGTAAGGATGGTAATATTCAGCCTCCGTTACGGTCAGTCGCGAGGGGTCGTCCACCTCGCCTTGATACTTCTTGCGGCGAGCATGGCGGTTGAGAACGCGGCCTGGAGGTTGTAGCCGCCCGAATCCCCGTCTATATCGAGGACCTCGCCTACCAGGTATAATCCATTCACGAGCCTGGACTCCATGCTCTTGGGGTCGACCTCCCTTCGATCCACTCCGCCCCTTGTGACCATGGCTTCGTCATAGCCTCCGAGCCTCTCGACTGCAAGGGGAAGCCCTGTAAGGTTCTCGACGAGGGCGCGGCGCATCTCCCTAGTCAGCTGGGCGGATTTGAGGTTGTTTGGAATTTTCGAGATCTCGAGAATCCTTGAGATGAATCTCGAGGGCAAGGAGAGGTCTGCGAGGAGGATCCTTGCGGGACGGTCCCCGTCGACTTGCGACCTCTCCATGAGCAATCTCTCCAGACTCGTTCGTCCTAGGGCCGGCAGGAAGGAGAGCTTCAGCGTATCTCCGGGCCTTATATGCCTCGAGAGATCGAGGATCCCGGGGCCGGAGAGGCCGCCATGGGTGAAGAGGACGTCTCCCGATCGCTCCATCATCTTCCTTCCCCTGAATAACGCAATCGAGATATCCCGAAAGGATATGCCGGCCAGGTCCGAGAAGGGATGATTCCTTATGTAGACCGGGGATAAAGCGGGCCCGGTATCTACAATGCTATGGCCGAGAACCTTCGAGAGCCCAAATCCGTCTCCGGTCGAGCCTGTTGCAGGATACGATCTGCCGCCCGTTGAGAGTACCAGAAGGGCTGATGAATAGAGGCAGTCATGGGTGAGAACCTGAAACCCATCTTTTGATCGGGCAATCGACCTCACCTCTTGGTCGCACCTGAGAATAATCCCTTTAGCCCTGCAGAGGCCGAGGAGGAGGTCGAGCACGTCCCTCGACCTCAGCGTCTCGGGAAAGACCTTCCCCTCATCCGTCCGGATCATGGAGAGGCCGTGGCATTCGAAAGTGGAGATGAGGTCATCATTGGAAAAGCCAAGCAGCGCCGGGCGAAGGAACCTTCCGGCTTCGCCATAGCGCTCGAGAAACGCCCGGATCTCCCCAATATGGCTTATGTTGCAATGGCCTGAGCCCGAGATCAGGAGCTTTCTTCCAGGCGATCCCATCTTCTCAAGGAGGAGGATCTTCTTTTCCTCGATCGAGGAGTTGATCGCACAGAAGAGACCTGCAGGCCCTCCGCCCACTATTATGAGGTCGAACTCCTCCCCGTGCCTATCCATGGAGCTCCGTCATCTCATCCGGCCCGCCGACGGCCGGTCCTCTTCAATCTTCTATCAGTCCCGGGCCGTTGAAGACTTTCCTTGCCTCATCGAGGCTCATGTCGGATGGCGGAACTATCACCTGGGACTCGACTATCTCCTCTGCAGGCAGCGCCGTCCCCTTCCCCTTGATAGTCCCGATCAGCCGGTCGAGATCCTGGCGGAACTCCTTCTCTGCCCCTGCAGATACGTGCTCGACTATGCGGTTGTCGATTCGGTTGAGCTCGTCTATGAGGGAGTCGGGCACGCGGTACTGCCCCTCTCCCATGATCCTGATGATCATTTACCGGCCTCCCTCTTCAGCCGGGCAAGCTCGTCCTCGACGCCAGACGATGCTTTCATCCGGTTGAGTTCTCTCTCGATATCGTCGCCGCTTCCTGTTACGTCCTCAAGGCTTCCCTGATCGAGCAGCTCGTCAAGCGCGGCAGAGCGCGCCTTCATGCCTTCTGTCTTCTCCTCAGCCCTCTGGACCGCCATTCCCACGTCGGCCATCTCCTCGCTGATCCCCGTCACCGACTCCGTCACCTTGACCTGGGCCTCGGCTGCCGAGTACTGGGCCTTGATCGTCTCTTTCTTCGTCCGGAAGACCTCGATCTTCGTCGTAAGCCTCTGCTCAGTTGCCGCTAGCTTGTCCTGCTCCTTTTGGAGATCCTGGATCTGCACTTCCAGCGACTCCACCTGTGATCCAAGGGCGACCTTCCTCTCCAAGGCAACGCGAGCCAGCTCGTCCCGGCCCGCCTTCACGGCGTCGCTAGCTTGAGCTGCCAGTTTGTCCATGCTCTGCATAAGCTTGGCCTTCTGAAGCTCGAGCCTCTTCTTGGAGGTCGTAACCTCGGCAAGACCCCTTCTCACGTTCTGCAAGAGTTCAAGCTGTTTCTCGTAGGAATAGTCCAGGGTCTCCCTGGGGTCCTCCACCTTGTCGATGATCTTGTTCATCTTGGCCTTGACAACAGTACCCATTCTATCCAACAAACCCATTATATCAACTCCCCAAAGGCCTGGCCCTGAGGACCGGCCCATGATCATGTCTCAGAGTCAGTCTGGCCCCAAGTCTATTTATATCCTGCTGATCTCCCCATCCTCTTCCAAGAGCGCTTCTCCTCTCGGGTGGGTCATCTGTCCGGGCTGCAAGAGGATCTTCGTTAGATGGCCTGGGCTGTTGAGGAAATGGGGGGGGCAGGGCCGGAGAGCGTTCGCCTTGCCTTCTTGCAGGATCAGCATTCACTGCGCTCGAAAGGGGTTTTCACATGCGACTGCGCACTGCAGGCCGAGCGGCTCGCTCTCGCTCCATCTCCCGCCGGCATCGTGGGCATATCTCCACCCAGGATATCCCCTCTGAGTCCTTCTGCAGCTCTTCGGGGACGACCTCGATTATTCGCCTCAGCATTGGCCTGGTTGCAAATGGCGTATGGCAAGCTCGGCAGGGGATCAGCTCGAAGGAGATCTGGAAGTCCTCCCCCTCCGGGCTGATGGATAGGGCCTCTCCAGGACAGAACTCGACGCAGAGGTCGCAGAACTCCTCGCATCGAGAGAAACGTATCACCCTTTGTTCCCCGTCCTCGCGGGTAATCTTTACCGAGGGACAGACGTTGGAGCAGGCGAAACAGCCCAAACACCTGCTGGAATCCATGGATATCATATCGACCTCTTCCCCTCAATGACCGAGGCTTGGGCCGCCTTGTATCTAACCCGGCGGGAAACGACATCATAGTCAGTGGATAGGGCTTGTGCAGGACATGTGGCAACACAGCTTGGAAGCTCGGCTGGATAACAGAGGTCGCACTTATGGGCAAGCTTATCGGACCAGATCACGCCAAAGGGGCAGGCAAGGGCGCAGATGCCGCAGCCCGTGCATTTGGCAGCATCGAAGGATACCCGGTCCCCATCGGTCGTAAGGGCTCCTGAGTAGCAGACGAGAGCACATGTAGCATCCTTGCAATGGTGGCAGAGAAGCGGCACGGCTGCGCGCCCTTCGGCTGGAAGAACTGCGATATGGGGCTTTCCGTTGTGTTCCCTCTTGCAAGCGACCTCGCAGGCCTTGCACCCTATGCACCTCAATACATCGACGTATACCGGCATCTAATCCCTCCGGGCGATGTTGCAGGCGGCAACCTTGAACTCAGGGATCCCGGCAACCTCGTCCCTTGCTCCGCTTGTGAGGATGTTCGCTCCCGGAAAGTGAAATGGCATGAATACAACGCCAGAGGGGACCCTCTCGCTGATCCGGGCCAATGCCTCCATCATTCCCCTGGCGGTCGTAACATTGACCATCTCCCCCTGTGAGATGCCAAGCCTTCGGGCGTCCATGGGATTGATCTCGGCGAAGGGCTCCGGCTCTCGCTCTGCGAGGGAAGGGCTTCTCCTGGTCATCGATCCGGCGTTATGATGGACGGCGATCCTTCCCGTCGTTAGTGTGAACGGGAATTCGTCGGAAGGCCCTTCGGCCGGATGCCGGAAGGATACGGGCAGGATCCGGCCCCTTCCGTCCATAGTCTTGAAGGCCTCGATATGAAGGATGGGGGTTCCTGGGTGATCTTGGTTCGGGCAGGGCCAGATTATGCCCGTAGCATTGAGCCGGGATCTAGTGACCCCCCTGTAGGCGGGAACGGTCCTGTTGATTTCGGAGAGGACCTCCTCGGCCCCGGCGTAATCGAAGTTCAATCCCATGCGATTTGCCACCTCGCAGACTATCCAGAGATCCGAACGGGCCTCGCCCGGAGGGCGAACCGCCAGATTGGTCCATTGGACCCGTCTCTCGGTAGAGGTGAACGTCCCCTCTTTCTCTGCCCAGCAAGCGGCGGGTAGGACTAGATCTGCCAGCTGGGAAGTGGACGTCATGAAGATATCCTGGACGACCAAAAACTCGAGCGAGGAGAGCGCCTCCTTGACGTGCCGGCTGTTGGACTCCGAGTTCACCGGGTCCTCCCCTACGATGTACATCGCCTTGATCCTTCCGTCATTCGCTCCATCGATCATCTCTGGGGCGGTCAGGCCTCGGCCAAGAGGAAGGGATTGCGCATCCCAGGCCATCGAGAAGGACTCCACGGTTGCCGGATCGTCGGCCGGACGGTACCCTGGGTAGAACTCGGCAAGCGCGCCCATATCGCATGCCCCCTGAACGTTGTTCTGGCCACGGAGAGGGAGCACGCCGGTCCCCTCCCTCCCCAACTGGCCGCAGATCAGGGCGAGGTTGGCCAGAGCCTGGACGTTATCCGTCCCCGTCGTATGTTGTGTTATTCCCATGGAGTAGACGATCGATGAGGCGGGGGAGAGCGCATAGGCCTCTGCCGATTGGAAGATCCGTTGAGCTGGAATGCCGCAGATACCCTCCGCCCACTCCGCGGAGCAGCCCTTCAGCGCCTCAACGAGACCCGTGTATCCCGTCGTGCGAGCGGCTATGAACTTCTCATCGATCCATCCCTCGTCTATGATCAGCCTGGCCATGGCGTTTAGAAGGGCAACGTCAGTCCCTGGCCGGATCTGCAGGAATATATCGGCAAGCCAGGCGGTTGGGGTGTAGCGGGGATCGGCCACGATCACGACCGCTCCTGCGTCCTTCGCCCGATGGATCCATTGCGTGATCACGGGGTGGTTCTCGGCGAGGTTTGAGCCGATTATGAAGATACATCGGGAGTTGGCGAGATCGGGGATTGGGTTGGTCATCCCCGCGGCTCCGAGGGAGCGGTTCAGCCCTACAACGGACGGCGCATGGCAGAGGCGGGCGCAGTTGTCGACGTTCCTCGATCCGATGGTCCGCGCAAGCTTCTCGATGAGGTAGTTCTCCTCATTCGTGCACTTCGAGGAAGCTAGGAACCCCAGCGACTCGGGCCCCCAATCCCTTAATGCCTTGGATAACCGCTGGCCAACAAGGTCCAGAGCCTCCTCCCAGCTTATGCGAGCCCATATATCGCCCACCTTCTTCATGGGGAAAGTGAGACGATCTTTATTGTTGATCACCTCAAGGGAGGCGTTGCCTTTGGGACAAAGCGCGCCATGGCTCACCGGATGTTGGGGATTGTACTCGATTCCCGTGGCAACGCCTCTCTCAGTTGTGATCTGCAGTCCACATCCTACGGCGCAGTAAGGACAGACGGTGGATACGGTCGATCTGGGCATATCTATCCTGATCCCGTCAGTCCCTCATGATCGGCGATATCCTCGATCAGGCCTGCCGGACATGGTCTCAGTAGGCATAGATCTTTCCATAAGGCCTCTTGGAGATCGGGGATATCTTGATCATATTCCCCTCTAAGATCTCCTCTTTGCTCATCCCAATATCCGGGAACCTGTCTAGGAACTCTCCAACGTATCGGTCCAGTATGGCTCGATCCTCCTCGTCGAGGGGCGAGATCTCCACCTCCTGGCCCAACTGGCTGGGCATAATGTTGCCCCTGAGATATATGACGCCGCCGTGCATCCCAGTCCCTATGTAGTTCGCGAGGTGGGGCTTTCCTCCAAGGCCGAGCAGTATCACTATACCTCCTGCCATGTACTCCCCCAGGAAGTCCTGGGAAGTGCCTCCGATCACCAAGGCCGGCCTCTTGTCCATGTACTCCTTCATGTGGAGGGCCGTCCTGTATCCCACGTCATCCTTGACGAAGATCTTGCCTCCCCGAATGGACATTCCAAGGACGTCTCCCGCCCTGCCTCGCACGATTATCTCGCCATCGTCCATGGTGTTGCCAACGCCGTCTTGAACGTTGCCGTGGACCATTATGCGATGGCCGCTAAGGAAGGCTCCCAGGTCGTTGCCTGGGGTGCCCATGATCTCGATATCCAGCGATTTCGTAGGACCGACGAGCCTGGTTCCGATGTACCTTTGGCCACATACATTCTTAAGCAGGAAGTGGCGCGTCCCATCCAGCATGCAGTTGCGGAGCAGGTTATTGAGCTCCTTGCTGGGCATGCCGGCTGCATCTATCTCCACCTCGCCTACCCTCCAGCTCTTTCCCCAATTGAAGGCCGGTTGGGCCGTCCCGCAATCTATCAGCTGTGCTTCCATGTTTACAGACCTCCTGTTCTATTCGCCTGCTCCTTTCAAAGCGAGGACATCGAGTTCCCACTCGTAGAGCCCCACGCCTCGAAGGTGATCTCGGTTTCCTCGAAGGCTCTCAATGGCGTTGATGCCCATTCCGCCGAGCATCTCCTTGATCTCGAAAGACCAAGCTGTAAGCAGATTGACGAGACGCTGAGAGGCGATTCTGGTGTCTAGCCTCCCTGCCAGGCGGGGATCTTGGGTGCATATTCCCCAGTTACACTTGCCCGTGTAGCACTTCTGGCAGAGCGTGCATCCCATGGCTATCAGGGCAGCAGTTCCTATGTAGACGGCATCTGCCCCTAGCGCGATTGCCTTGATCACGTCGGAGCTGCATCTGATGCCGCCGCCGGCTATGATCGTACAGCGATTCCTCACCCCCTCCTCCCTCAGCCTTCTGTCCACTGCGGAGAGCGCAAGCTCGATTGGGATGCCAACGTTGTCCCGGATCGCCTTGGGTGCGGCCCCTGTGCCTCCCCTCATCCCGTCAATGGCCACTATGTCCGCACCTGCTCGGACTATCCCTGATGCGATGGCTGCAACGTTGTGCACCGCTGCCACCTTGACCGATACGGGCAACTCGTAGTTCGTGGCCTCCTTGAGGGCGTAGATGAGCATGGAGAGGTCCTCTATGGAGTAGATGTCGTGATGGGGGGCAGGAGAGATGGCGTCTGTCCCTTCGGGGATCATCCTCGTTGCCGCAACCTTTGAAGAGACCTTCTCCGCTGGGAGATGGCCGCCTATCCCCGGCTTCGCCCCTTGTCCGACCTTTATCTCGATCGCTCTCGCACAGTTCAGGTACTCTGCATCGATGCCGAAGCGGCCCGATGCCACCTGCACAGTAGCATAGCGTCCAAACTCCTCTCGCATCTCCCGAGGCAGCCCCCCTTCTCCCGTGTTGAAGAGGGTGCCGAACTCGCGGGCGGCCATCGCCAGGGAGTTGAAGGCCTGGTAGCTTATCGCCCCATAGGACATGGCGGAGAAGAGCATGGGCGCTTCCACGGTGATGTTCGGGCCAAGCTCAGTGCAAATCTCGCCGCAATCGTCTATCTCGAGCAGGTCAGGCTTTCGGCCAAGGAACGTCCGCAGCTCCATGGGCTCTCGAAGTGGATCGATGGACGGGTTTGTGACCTGGGATGCGTTCAGGACGATGTTGTCCCAGTAGATGCGAAATGGCTTGTCGCTGCCGCAACCGGATAGGAGGACGCCTCCGGTCTCCGCCTGCTTCTTCAGGTCGTCTATCTTCTCCCTAGTCCAGGCTTCGTTCGGCCGGTAGTAGGGGGGGGTTGGGCGGACCACAAGGGCATTTCTGGGGCAGAATATCGCGCACCTCTGGCAGCCGGAGCACTTCGTCTCGTCGGTTTGCATCCGGTCCGTTGCCGGATCGTAGATATGGGTTCCAAAGGCGCACTGCCGTTCGCAGCCGCGGCATTGGTTGCATTTCGATTCGTCGCGGAATACCTGGAACTCGGGGAATAGGTACGACCTCATTGGCATCCCCTCTCCGAGAGCTCGCCGACCACAGGCTCTCCGCCATTGGGTGTCCAGACTTGGTCCAGGTCGGGCGATATCAATCGGATGGAGGCCTCCTCCGAGGAGAGATAGAGCATCTCCCCCCTTGTGGCAGCGGTCAGTGGCCGAAGCCTTATCCTGTCGGTGAGGCCTATCATCTCCCTCTGATTGGCAACGATTATCGTGAATGGACCATTGAGCAGGAGGGGGGCATAGACCATTCGAAGCGCAGTCAAGAGCTTTCGAGACTTTCCATCCATCCGGTCGATGGATTTCCATACAGGCGGAGAGAGCACCTTGGATACTAGCTCTATTGGCAGCTTCTGCCTTCTCATCAGCAGGTCTACGGCGTAGGTGATAACCTCCGTATCGGTGAATAGAGTGCACTTATAGCCGTACATCTCCAGATAGCGGCGGTTTGTTCCATACGAGGATATCTCTCCGTTATGGACCACGGTCCAGTCGAGGAGGCCGAAGGGATGGGCTCCACCCCACCAAGCCTGGCTGTTCGTGGGAAAGCGGCCGTGTGCCGTCCAGATATGGCCCCGATAGAGCCGGTCCAACATGAAATACTCCGATATCTCTTCGGGAAAGCCCACGCCCTTGAATATGCCCATGTTCTTGCCGGAGGAGAAGACGCAAGCGTTCTCGATCTGGGTGTTAACCCACATGGACTTGCCAACGACGTAATCGTCATCGGAAAGCCTGGCCTCGTCCCCCTTCTTGTTGGGGGCAACGAAATATCTCCATATCAATGGAGGGTCCATCACCCTTACTTCATCGTCATGGGGGATCTCCTCGTCGTAGACCAGGTCGAAGTTGGCGCATAGGAAGGCCTCGAACTTGTCCTTGGCCTCCCTTTTGACCTGTCTGTTGCCTCCGGTGAACATCATATGCAGGGCGTAGTAGTCCTGGTATTGAGGGTAAATCCCATACGCAGCGAATCCTCCGCCGAGGCCGTTGCCACGAACGTGCATATTGGCTATGGCTCTGGTAATACCCTCGCCAGTGAACCTCTCCCCATCCCGGTTCATCGCACCGAAGATGGAACAGGAGCTTATCTCCTTCTCGCGGATCTCTCTTCTCACTCTTCCTTCCTTCATCATCGCCTCAAAGCATGAATCTGCTAAGCAAGCAAGCGTGCTGCCTGTTAGGAACCCCATCGACGATTGCCATCCCCACACGTCTCGACGCCGCTTTATATGTGTTTGAGAGATTTTCACAAAACTTATGATCTCTTGGGACTTGGCTAGGGGAGTGCCGGGGCTCTAACCCCGGCAATCAGATATCCTTCTATCAGCTCCAAACCACTTCTATCCGGCAAGGGCTAAGGGAGTAGGAGCAATCCCCTAAAGCAAGGGAAGATACCTCTCCAGCTCCCATTGGGTCACGTTCATTCGGTATGCGTCCCATTCCTTTCTCTTGTTGGCGAGGAAGGCCTGGAATACATGCTCTCCCAGCGCTTCCCTCACGAGCTTGCTCTTCTCCGCAAGATCGATTGCCTCGTTCAAGCTTCCCGGAAGGGAGGTGATCCCGCCGCTCATCCTCTCGGCATCGGTCATGTGGTAGACGTCCATCTCCTTGGGATCGGGGATATCGTATCGGTTGTTGATCCCGGCAAGGCCTGCTGCCAGCATCACCGAGAAGGCCAGGTACGGGTTGGCGGCGGGATCGGGGCTTCTGTACTCCACCCTGGTCGCGTTCTCCTTGCCCGGCTTGTACATGGGAACCCTCACCAATGTGGACCGGTTCCTTCGAGCCCAGCAGATGTAGACAGGAGCCTCGTAGCCGGGGACCAACCTCTTGTAGGAATTGACCCACTGGTTGGTAACCGCGGTTATCTCGGGGGCATGCTTTAAGAGGCCGCCGATGTAGTTCCTGGCCTCCTCGGACAAGTGGTACTTGTCTCCCGGATCGAAGAAGGCGTTCCTCTTGCCCTTGAAGAGGGATTGATGAACGTGCATCCCCGACCCGTTCTGACCGAAGATCGGCTTTGGCATGAACGAGGCATGATATCCATAGCGCCTCGCAACCTCCTTTACCACGATCTTGTAGGTCATGCAGGTGTCGGCCATGTTGAGGGCGTCCTTATACCTGAGATCGATCTCATGTTGGGAGGGGGCTACCTCGTGATGGCTGTACTCGACGTCTATTCCCATGGAGTCCAGGGTGAGGATGGTGTCACGGCGCAGATCGCTTGCAGCATCCATGGTGGTAAGGTCGAAGTAGCCGCCCTGATCCAGTATCTCTGTGGTATGTTCGTTCTTGAAGTAGAAGAACTCGAGCTCCGGACCTACATAGAACGTATATCCCTTATCGTTGAGCCTTTCCAGGTTCCTCTTGAGAACGTATCTGGGATCGCCCTCGTAAGGCGTGCCATCGGGATTGAGGATATCGCAGAACATCCTCGCGACAGCGTTCTCCTTCTGTCGCCAGGGCAGTATCTGGAAGGTCGTAGGGTCAGGGACTGCGACCATATCGCTCTCGTTGATTCGAGCGAAGCCCTCAATGGAGGATCCGTCGAAGCCCATCCCCTCATCGAAGGCCCCTTCGAGTTCTGAGGTGTTTATCGCGAAGCTCTTTGGCGTTCCCAGTATGTCCGTGAACCATATCCTCACGAACCTCACGTTATTCTTCTCCACTGCGGCGAAGACCTCGTCCTTGGTCCTTATGTTTTCGGCCATCTTATTGCCTCTCTTATGGTCCCCTTCCTTGCCGTAGAAAATATATATCTATTTGAGATCGATTCACAAAAGTTATGAATAAAAACACCCTCCAATAACTTAGCTATGTCGGCAAATAATTAACAATTAGATGGCTGCAATTATGTGATCATCTTTCGCCGGCCCCTTCCATTCCGACGATACAGCCAGGATTCTTATAGTTGGGTGGAGGCGATCTGCTATGAACCTTTGTCAACTACCCCACCCTGAAGGATGGGGTCTCCGCCGCTGAGGTGTTAAGATGAACGATTATGAACCCTCTTCCAGGGGCTAATGCGCATCGGACGATGGCCCCTGGACTCTACACCGGACAAGAAAACCACAATCTTTATCATCGATAAGGGGGGCTTAGAGGATAGGAGGTATCATGGATCTATTGTCCGTCATTGAGGTCGTCCAGGGCATCCTGGTCTTGGGGATCATGCTTCTGATCTTAGGGGCAGGGTTCAAGGTATGGAAGTGGAACTATACTGTCCCGCCCAAGTGAGCGCCTATAGACTCTCCATTTTTATCTCGATGGGCATTGGTTTCTGAGCGCAAGGCTCTTTCCGACAAGCTGATTGGCGTCTCCCCGCCATCTTAGGGCTTATCGAAGGCTTTTCTCCCGGCCGAAAATTAATAAAGCGGGTAGCCGATGATCAGCCTTGCTGCTGAGATGGTCCCTGTCCACACACGAGCGGCGGAGGTGGTGAACTGATAACCCGGCCGCGAGGCGGTTATGGCGTAGGTGCCTGATGGCAGATCCATTCCATAGTACCCAAAGGCATTGGTGGTCTGCGTGAAGCGGCCGCCCTCGCTGCCGCTCATTCTAACGGTCACTTCTGGAATCCCTGCGCCGTTTGGGTCCACCACTCGACCGGTCAGGCCGTAGATAAGTGGATAAGAGCCGGGGTTCACCGATATGGATAGGTTGTTGCTGGCCAAGGCACCGCATACGAAAGTGTAGAGATGAGATGTCATTATCTCGGCGTAGCCCCCTTTGATCCTATACCACCCGGGTGTGAGATAGCCTTGAAAGAGGACGTTTGTGCCTGAGTCGTAGAGGTTGAAGCTTCCATAGCGTCCTACCCTTGCCCAGAGCGTATACCCTTCGGCAAGGTTCACGCTGCCAGCGGTTACAAGGGTGATTCCCATCTGCATGTAGAGCTGATTGGGCTGGCGAAGGGCTCCTTCTATAGTCAGCCCCTCCTCGATCGGATCGGCCTTCTCGACGATAAAGCCCGACGCGGAGGATGGACTATAAGGATCCCAGGAGGGAATGTCCGCACGGGCGCCCTCTCCAGGCCCGAATGGGTCCCACTCTGGCCTTCCGGCGGCGAAGGGATTGAGGTAGTCTGGTTCCTTTTGGCCCTCGGTCACCTGAACGGGCGAACCCATCCAATCGTAATCGCTATCCGATGTGCCCTGCACTGGCGTTGCAATAGATATGGCCAATGCCAAAACGACAACCATCGCCGGAATAAATCTCAAGAGCAAACCCCTAAATATCGCCTCCTGTAATCGACTTAAATCTTTCGATCGGGTCGTTCTGCTCTTAGACTATTAATCTATAATTTCGGTACATACGATATATCCTAACCATACGAAAAGTACTTGTAATCCTTAGGCGAAGGGATATAAACTGGAGCCTAGCTCTTGATTACAGGATCACAGCGCAAGATCGGCCTGATGGCCAAGTAGGGCGCCATTGTTATATCATACACCGAGAGAGAAGGGAATAGAAGGCTGATTGATGGGCAATATATTAAGATTATGATAGGTGGAGGAGATCATGCATCATCATAAGGTGGGCGGAATCTGCTTGCTTCTGGCGACTTTGGCAGCAGCTCTGCAGATTGGGGGGTTGGCATATACCCCTAGCGATGAAGCCACCAAGGATTTCTTCGGCGATCCTTCGAGCGGCGAGGCCGACCAGGCTTTTAGCATCGCCGAGGACGACTTCTTCGATAATAGCGGCTATAGCCAGACAACGGAGGGCTCCAGCGCGATAGATGCTCCCAAGACTGACACACCATTGGCCGAATCGAACTCTACAGAGGCCGGGGATAAGGCTTCTGATGTTGCATCCACTGCAGAGGCAGATGTCCTCCCGGCGGCCGAGTCCGATGAGTCCCCGGAAGCTTCTCAGGAATCGAATGCCACAAGCGTCGTAGAAGGGGATGAATCGGCCAAGAACGCTTCCGGTCAGGCGGATACTTCCATCGATGCCGAGGTTTCCACACTCACCTTGAACGAGAGCGATCAGGGCAATGCCTCCGCTGCGGATGCGATAGTCCCGACGTTATTGAACGTCGCCGATAATGCCACAGCGAATGCAGGATCAAACGAGACCGCCATCAATGAGACCGCCATCAACGCAACTTTGGCCAATGTCTCAGCCGAGAACATCACGTCGACTAATGCAACTCTGCCGATAAATGCGAGCGAGAACTTGACGTCCGTTGCCGAGGTTAACGCCACGCTTGAGGAGAACGCAACCGAGGAAAATCAGACATCCCTCGAGCCCTTGGCTGCATCGGTTTCTGCCGAGGAGACCTCGACCGCGGTCGATGAGGAGGTCGATTTCTTCGACTTCAATACATATCCGACGGATAGGATCTGGCGGGACGGTGTAAACGATATCCCCTATACATGGACGCCCATCTCATTCTCCGGATTCTTTTACGACCTGGACGATAACGTCGGAACCGAGATGATGACGATCGATCTTGACAAGTCCGGGCAGAACTACAGCCGCTCTGTCGACTCAGGGGCATTGATTTACAACAGCCGGATCCAGCAGATCAAGTACGCCTTCGAGGATTGGGGCAAGTACGAGGTACTGGGCTTCATGGCGGAGAAGTACTTCGCCGGCTACAAGGATAACGATGTCGTCGACGGCGACGTCTCCATGATCAACGACAATCAGCTGCGGCGGGTCCTCATCGATGAGGATGAGGATCGGACGATCTCCACAGGTTCCGTCCTTGCCCTGGAGGAGGGCTATGAGCTGAGGATCAAGGAGATCGACCTGGATGGCAACAAGGTCTGGCTGGCGGTTGCCAGGGACGGAGACGAGGTGGCGGACAAGGTAATAACCCCCATATCTGATAACCTGAGGACATCCACATTCACATACGACGTGGACATCAGCGGAAAGGACGCTCCATTGATCATGGCCCATGTGAGAAATGTCTTCTCCGGGGCTGAGACGAGCCTTGTGACGCTCGACGGCCTCTTCCAGATCTCCGACACATACGACTCTGTGGAGGAGGCGGACAAGTATGGCGAGATGGAGGTCGTGTCCGTCTCGGACAAGGGGATAGAGATGGAGAACGAGGACTCCTTCACCCTCCGGAAGGGAAAGACGGTCAACATCATGGGCAACGTGGGATTCCTCGTAGCAGACTCAGATACATTGAGGTTTGCCCCTGTAGTTGAGCGAAAGGGAAGCTACGAGGTCAGGGGAACGATTGTGGATAGCGAGGTCCTCAAGGACTACGACAACGAGTTCACCTGGGACGTCTTTAACTTCGAGGGATTCTACTACGACATAGACGATGATGTTGGTACTGAGACGCTTCGCGCCAAGGTCTCAGGAAGCAGCATAAAGGACGGCGATCTCTATTACGAGACCTCCCCGCAGTCCGTCGAGTTCGAGCTATCGAGCTGGGGCAAGTACGACGTCATAGGATTCATGGCCGACAAGTACTTCGCCGGATACAACAACGGCACGACCTTCACCGACGAGTTCAGCATAATCAACGAGGGCCAGCTGCGAAAGGTTTTGATGGACAGCGACGACGAGAGGACGCTTACTTCCGGATCGGTCCTCCCCCTGGAGGAGGGCTACGAGGTTACCATCAAGGAAGTTGACCTCAACGGCAACAAGGTATGGCTTGCGGTGACCCAGGACGGCGAGGAGGTCGGCGACAAGGTGCTCAATCCTGTTGGCGGGGACCAGAAGAGCAAGACCTTCGTCTACGAGGATAAGATCGGGACGGAGGAGGTGCCGATCATCGCAGTGACCGTCGACAGCGTCTTCAGGGGGACAGAGGCCGACCTTGCCGTGATCAAGGGCATATTCCAGGTCTCCGACACCCCTGAGGCTGTTGAGGAAGGGGATGTCCACGGCAAGATGAAGGTCGAATCCTTATCCGACTCAGGAATCGTGATGCAGAGCGACGGCTCCATAAGCCTGGGTCGGGGAAAGGAGATCACCATAATGGGCAACCTGAAGTTCGTGGTTGCAGACGACTCGGATAGGAGGTTCTGTCCCGTAGCCGAGAGGAAGGTCTCGGAGAAAGAGAGGCTTGCCCCTCTCAGGCTTGAGGCTCCTGAGACGATCATGGGCGCTAGCGTCTCTATCACCGTCACATCCGACGGCAAGGCGATCGGCGGTGCTCTTGTAATCGTGGACGGAAGCGAGATTGGGACCACATCCTCGGACGGCACCTTGAGGTACACGCCGGACAAGGCTGGAACGCTCCAGGTTCAGGCAAAGCTCGAGGGCTATCCCGATGGAAGCAGCAGCCTGCTCGTCCGGTCCATGAAGGAGGTCAGGAGGCTTGCCTTGAACGTGCCTCCCGAGGCGCTCAAGGGGGAGACCTTCCTGATCACAGTAACCGGCGGCCTCAACCTCTCTCCCATGGAGGATGTAGATGTCAGCTTCGATGATCTCTTCATAGGTTCGACCGATGCCCAGGGGACGGTCACCTACTCGAGCAACGTCACAGGGGAGCATACGGTCAAGGCCTCCAAGGAGGAGCATGACGACGTCAGCAAGACCATGAAGGTCGTCTCCTCCCTGGATGTGACGAACCTGACTCTGAGCGAAGGCCCCAAGGCTGGCAAGGCCTTCAAGGTCACTGCAACCGTGGACAACAGGGGCCCTGTTGCTGACAACCTCACCTACGACCTCAAGGTCAACGGGGAGACCGTCACCAGCAAGGATGTAGTGGTCGAGCCAGGCCAGTCTGCCGAGGTCTCATTCGAGTACACGCCAACGGAGCCCGGCGTCTACAAGGTCGAGGTCGGCGGAAGGGGCCAGACCGTAACCGTGGCAGAGGCGGACAAGCTCAACTGGATGCTAATCGGCCTGATACTGATACTGCTCATAGCCATCGGGGCTGGGGCGTATCTCTACAAGACCGGCGAGCTCGAAGGGCTCAAGGAGAAGCTTCAGAATCGCTGAGCTTCTCCTCCCGTTTTTATTATTTAATCTAGATCGCTTCAGCGCCATAACGGGCAGAGATGGCATCTACGAGAAGGCATTTATATAAAGGATGGACGCAATAGAGAAATCAATGCTGAAGCTCACAGCGTTCGTATCGGGAAATGTTCAGAGCGTAGGGTATCGGGCCAAGGTTCTAGATCTGGCTCAGAGCCTGAATCTCAGCGGCGTCGTACAGAACCTGCCCGATGGGCGGGTCAAGGTGATCGCAGAGGGTGAGGGGGGCGATCTCGAGAGGCTCTGTCGAGGGCTACAGATGAGCAACGGGTTGATCGATGTGGAGGAGATCGTGGCAAGCTACTCTCAGCCATCCGGGGACTACGAGGGATTCGTCAAACTTGTGTCCTCTGGCGAGACCGATCAGCGCCTCGATATCGGAGTTCAGTACATCAAAGAGCTGATCGACGTCACAAGGTCCGGATTCGAGTCGATGGGAAACAAGATCGACGGCCTAGGTGTCAAGATCGATGTTGTTGGAGGCAAGGTTGACCGTCTTGGGGAGAAGATCAATTGTCTAGGGGAGAAGATGAACCTCATGCTTTCCAAGCAGGATGAGACTAATCAGGAGCTGCGGGGCTTTCGAGCCGATCTCAAGGATCATATGGACAGAAGGTTCGACCGGATCGAGGAGAAGCTCGACCGCTCGCTAAAGTCATCGCCTCCCAAGCGGGACTGAGGCCGTGGATTCGGGCGGCCAATGGAGATCGGAGGCAACTTCTTCGAAGCCGAGAGTGAGGGTGGGACACAGGCCGCCTGGGCCGAGATGCGAGGGCTCCGGTCAGGCGGGCGATTTCTGGGTCATATGCACACAGATCGGAGGGGCACACGGATCGGAGGGCTTCGAGGGATTCATCGAGATGCGATCTCTCAAGCCCAGACTGAGGCCTTGTAGCAATCGGTTTTACTCTACCATCTAGCAGCCGCCGAAAAGGCCCATCGTATCCCCACCCTCACCCGAACTCCCGCGCGCAGACGCGCACCTTGCCGGCGCATCGGCTGGTGTAGAGGGGCCCGTCTCGCGGGCGGGGCCCGAGGGCGAGGTCGTAGTAGCGCCAGCCGATCCTCATGCCATCGGAGACGGCCAGGCGGTCAGGCATCTCCAAGGGCATCCTCCAGCCGGAGGCCCCAGGATCGAAGACGTAGTAGATCCAGCAGTGCGAAAGGTTTGAGCGAAAGCCGTCGATCGCTGTCACCATCGCCCCTTGATGGTCCGTCGCGCCTTCGTCTGGCGTGTACTCCACATGGGCTACCTCAAGGATGGAAGAGAGCGCCGTCGTATTGGGGCCGACCTTCACTCTATGATGGCTTATCCGGTCGTCTCCATAGTTGATGTATACGTCCGCCTTCGGCGACCTTCGGCCAAGGAACATGGGATGGCTTGGCGTCGACCTCGCTTAAGGAACTGTCGATTCCATTGCTAATGCCAAACCGTCAGATTAATCTTGCCTCAAGAGAGAGCATGGCGGCATGCGCCCCCGACTGGCAGTGGTAATGGATGTAGCAGGAACCATGCTCCAGATGTACCGGGTGGCCAAGGATATCCCTCGATGCCGCATCCTTCACGATGTAATAACGACCGAGCTTGTGATGGAGAAGGAGGGCCGGGCCCTCGTGATCCCTCAGTTCAATCCTCAGGAGGTCTTCGACGCCCCCCCCGGAATGCCTCTCTCCGAGTTCTTTCGAGGCCGAGAGGAGGCGCTGAGGATCAGCTGCTCGAGCACTCCCGTGGACGAGGAGGAGGCATGCGCCATACTGCTTCGGTCGCTGGTTCCCATGTCCGAGATCCAGGAGACCCTCGGGGCAGTTGCGTCCCGCTGTCCTGACTTCTATTATGCAACAGGGATGATAGTCGATGCGCAAGACTCGATCATGAGCTACTCGATCAGCACCGGCGGGAGGCCGTTTGCAGCGCTTGAGGGGACGCTAAAGGAGCTTTTAGCGATCGGGGCCGAGATATACGTGGCATCCGGAGACAGCCCGAGGACGGTCTCGGGCCTTGCCAGATGTCCGGGCATCAGTATGGACAGGATCCACCCGATCTCCACACCTCTGAGGAAGGCCGAGATTGTGTCGAGCCTCAAGGAGAGCTACGATCTCGTGGTGATGGTGGGAGACGGCCTAAACGACATCTATGCCTTAGAGGCCGCAGACATCGGGATCCTCACCATCCAGCAAGATACGCGGCCCTGCTCCGATCTCATCGATGCGGCAGATCGGGTGATTCGAGATATCGGCGAGCTTCCAGCAATCCTCAGGGACCGGCTTTCTGATATGTAGAACGCCATAACTTGCTCAATGCGTTGAGGTAAATTGCTTTTTTAGCTAATCTTCAGAGGATCCTCCATACCTTCTGATGGTGATCTATCTTGATAAGTATCTCAAGTATCCTCACGGTATTGGGTAAGTACTTTCCATCCATATTTCACATGAAATAACTTCGCCAGATATCGTTTTTCGTTCTTTGTGCATGAGCCTGCCGGGATCATGAACGTGTCAACCGCGAATGAACGCGAATGAACGCTAATAGTGCCTGGATCCCTCATGCCATATGCAGCATTTTTGTCATGTGCATTACAGAGCCGGTCGCACATCCTTGCGATTGATCTCCTCAAGCGAGCTTGACCCAAAGCAATAAGATTTAATCAAGTTCATTTTGACTATAATCGGTTTTTTCGGCGTTTAAAGTCAATTTAATGGCCAAGCGCAAGTTATATCTTCTATTAAGCCTTATTATCTCAATAGAAGCCTTATGAGGGTGGTGGATGTGATGGACAAGTTCATATCGGAGCATCTATACAACAAGGAGATCGAGGTCTACTTCGGAGGAAACGGAAGCGAGCGTCTCAGTGGCAAGGTTGTTGGAAGCGCAGATGGCGTCCTCGTTCTGGAGAAGAACGGAAGGCTCGACTACATCAACCTGGAAAAGGTGATTGCCGCCTGGGAGGCTTGAGCCCTTCCCTGTTGGGCGAAGGGCCATAATCTTCCCCTTTCACTTCTTTTTTCTTTTCTCTTCTGCGGCCATCATCGGCCTGTATGGAGAATCGTTCAGCGCCCATTTGACCACTCCGCCTTCTTCAAAGCCCCTAGGACCGTGTTGACCTCCCTCTCGGTGAGGCCGGATCTTCCATAGATCCTTCTTACCATGAGCATGGTGTACTCGATCTTATGCGGGGGGTAATCGATTGAGCAAAGCCAGTCCCTATATCTAGCGTAGAGCCGGTCCAGGCTGTTTCCATCTGCCATCTTGACCTCCCCTGGTCCAATCCCGCTAAGCTCATAGAGGAGGATCGCTGCGGCGTGGGAGAGGTTCATCACCGGATAACCATCGCTCGTCGGAATGCTCACAACGAGGTCGCAGTTCATCAGCTCGTCGTTGGATAAACCGCAGTCCTCTGGGCCGAATAAGAGGGCGACCTTTCCTTCCCAGGGGAAAAGCCTCTCAGCTAGCTCCTTTGGAGTGAGGCATGGCACTCGCAGGTGCAGCCGCAGATGCCTCTGGCCCTCGCCTATGCGCTTTCCTGTCGTCCCCACGACGAGGTCCGCCCCTGAGAGGGCATCCTCGAGGGAGGGTGCGATCGTCGCCTCGTCAAGCAGATCTTGGGCGTGGGAGGCCATGGCACGGCCGAACTCCCTCATCCGGCAGGGCTTTACGAGCACCAGCTCGCGAAATCCGAAGTTCTTCATGGCCCTCGCAACGGATCCCACGTTTCCATCATACATGGGCTGATGGAGGACGACGCTTAGCTGCACAGCTATCCCTTGGCCACTCCCAGGGGAACTAACTGGGCCACCTTTCTCGCAATCCCTAGGTTATGCACAACATCGACGACATCGCCGCTCGGCTTGTAGACCTGGGGAGCCTCTTCCGCAAGTATTGCGGGCTGGGTTGCCATCACCTTGATGCCCAAACGCTCGAGGGAGGCCATCACCTCCCGTCCGGCGTATGTCTTCTTCGCCTGGGTCCGGCTCATGATCCTTCCAGAGCCGTGGCATGCGCTTCCAAACGTCAGGTCAAGCGCCCTCGTCGATCCGCAGAGGACGTAGGAGGGAGTCCCCATGCTGCCGGGGATGAGCACCGGCTGGCCGACGTCCCTATAGGCCTCCGGGACCTCAGCCCTGCCCGGGCCAAAGGCCCTAGTAGCACCCTTTCGATGGACGCAGAGCCGCATCCTCTGGCCGTCGACCTCGTGCTCCTCCAGCTTGGCCACGTTATGGGCTACATCGTAGACGAGCCTCATCTCCAGGTCGCCGAAGTACCTTCGAAAGACATCGCCCGTCCAGTGGCCGATGATCTGCCGATTGGCCCAGGCGTAGTTGGCGGCGGATGCCATGGCGCCGAAGTAGTTCTCAGCCTCAGGAGTTCCAAGCGGCGCACAGGCGAGCTGCTTGTCCGGAAGATCAATCTTGTACTTCTGAACAGCACGATTGAGGTACAACAGATGGTCGGTGCAGATCTGATGGCCAGCCCCCCTCGATCCGCAATGAATCATAACGGTGACCTCGCCCTCGAAGAGGCCGAACCTCTCTGCTATAGCTTCGTCGTAGATCTTCTCTACTCGCTGGATCTCCAGGAAATGGTTTCCGCTTCCAAGCGTTCCGAGCTGCGGCCGGCCTCGCTTTCTGGCCTTGACGCTCACCTGAGATGGGTCGGCCCCATCTAGGGCCCCATTCTCCTCGCAGTGCTCCAGGTCCGCTTCCACGCCGTAGCCCTGCTCCACAGCCCAGCGAGCCCCCGTATGGAATACCTCGGATAGCTCGCGCTCGGATACGCGCAAGCGGCTCTTCGATCCAACGCCAGATGGTATCTCGTGGAAGAGGGAATCTAAGAGCTCCGCCATCCGCGGGATTACCGACTCGTGCGAAAGACCCGTTCGAAGGAGGCGAACTCCGCAGTTTATGTCGAAGCCGACCCCGCCGGGGCTTATCACGCCCCCATCCTCCCGGAAGGCTGCAACGCCTCCTATGGGAAATCCATATCCCAGGTGGGCGTCGGGCATGGCCATGGAGTATTTGACGATCCCAGGAAGCGTTGCCACGTTTGCAACCTGGTCGATGGTTCCCGGCTCAACCATCTCGAGGAGGGCGTCGGACACGAATATCCTTCCTGGAACCCTCATCCCAGGCCGGTGGTCCATGGACAGCTCGAATATGTTGTCATCGATCTTTTTGAGCATGATATCACCTAGACATCGAGGACCGCCTGAAGCGTCCATCGATCGTCGCGCTTGACCTGGAACTTGTGCAATGTCACAGCCTTTACCTCGCAGTCGAAGAGATGCCTCTTTCGGTCTATCCTCTCGCCCCAGACGGTCGCATCCAGCCTCCAGTTACCGTCGAGAGAGACCTCGAACCTGGAGAATACGGCCCTCTCTGAGTCGAAGAGAAAGACAAGCTCGGAGAGCCAGTCGTATGCCAGGTCCTCAAGGCTCTCCGCCTCCAGCTCGACCTTCCAGCTCTCTTCCTCCCTCACGGTAGAGGGATCGATCATCGAGGCGATCAGGGCAGAAGCGGAGCTTTCCAGCATCTCCTCTGCCGTTCCCCCATAGGCCCGAAAGAAGACGTCCGCCGTGTGCTCCAGGAACTCGTAACCTTTCATTCGTTACTAGATGGCGGCCTCATGGGATTAATATATTGCCAGGCCCCGGTCGAGCCCGGCCCGGACGGCGATCGAGATCGCCTCACCGAACTCCTCAAGGCTGACCCTCCTATCCAGTGGAGGATGATCGAAGGCCTCGTATACGGGGCGGTACTGGGCCATGACGTTAAGATACGTCCGCCGCGAGACCTCCTCGGATAGGAAGCGGACGATCTCATGCGTCCCGGCAAGGCCGCCAGGAAGGACCAGGTGGCGCACGAGAAGCCCTCTTTGTGCGATCCCGTCCTCTATGACGAGGTCGCCTACCTGGCGGTGCATCTCCTTGATAGCCGACTTCATCATTTCTGGATAGCCTGGAGAATCTGAATAGCGAAGGGCTGTTTCATCGTCCGCGTACTTTGCATCAGGCATGTAGATATCGATGATCCCGTCGAGAAGCCTTAGAGTCTCGACGGAATCGTAGCCTCCGCTGTTGTATACGAGCGGAAGATCGAGACCCTCGTCCCTTGCGATCAAGAGAGCCTCCAGAATTTGGGGGACTACGTGCGTTGGTGTGACAAAGTTGATGTTGTGGCAGCCGGCCTTTGCAAGTCGCATCATCATCGCCGAGAGCTCCTCTGCGGAGACCGGCTGCCCCTCCATGAGATGGCTGATCTCGTAGTTCTGGCAGTAGAGGCAGCCCATGTTGCAGCCGGCCATGAATATGGTCCCAGAGCCGCGACTTCCAACTAGCGGGGGCTCCTCCCCAAAGTAGGGGGAATAGCTCGAGACGATCGCGCGTCTCCCCACTCTACAGTACCCGCGCTCGTTGGCCAGCCGATCCACGCCGCAGCGACGAGGGCAGATCCGGCAGCTCTCGAGGGCTGAGAGTGCCTGATCGATCCGGTCCTCAAGCTCTGCCCTGCGGAGCTGGTTATACGTGGCCCTCTTCATCCTCTTCTCAAGCCCTCAAGGCCATTCTGGAGTACTCCAGTGCATATTGATTGCCGGGATCAATTGCGAGGATGCGGTCGAACTCCTGCCTTGCCTGAGTGTACTGACCGTTCCAGTAATAGTCAAGCCCCCTCTCGAACGACTCGGTCGTATTGCTCGGAGTTGTGTCGACATTCAGCTCCCTGATAAAGGTCCTCGCCTCGCTCATGGGGATCAGGAAGTTGAACCCCTGGACG
>JAFGMR010000006.1 GCA_016927425.1 Methanotrichaceae archaeon
CTGGGGATTTCTCAGCCTTGACAACTATCATTCCGAGCGACTCTGGGATGATGGCGAGGTTGCCGTCCTCAAGGCGGCGGTCCCCTCCATCGGCGGGGCTGTGGTCCGATGGCGGGCGGAGAAAGCCCAAAGAAGGCTCAGGTCCGAGCTGGAGACGCAATTGAGGGAGAGGACTGCGGAGCTCGATGCCGAGAAGGCGGAGTTAGAGAAGATGCTCCATCACCTCTCCGCCGAGGTTCAAGGCGAAGTTCAGAAGGCCAAGGCGCTTCTCCAGCCGATGGAGACCATTGTTGAGGACAGCCTGGTGCTGAGGACTGGATTGGAGGAGGTCGAAAGCGCGCTCGATCAGATCGAGGTCCTCGCGGGGGTTTCGAGGTCCAATATGAAGGAGAACCCCCGGAGGATCTCCTTCGGCGAGATGGTGGCCCAGGCGGTGGGGAGGATGGGTCTCGCCTTATCTCGACAGGGGGTGATGCTGCAGCTTGGGGATAGGTGGCCATTCGTCCTGGCAGGTCCCGAAGAGACCGTGGAAGTCCTCGTCGATCTCATCAAGAACAGCCTTCTGCGGCTTGGAGGCCGCAACAGTGCATCCATTGAGATCGGCCACTCTTTGAATGGAGTATTCTTCGTCCGGGATAATGGGTTGGTCCCGAAGGACGATGAATTGGGCGGCGAGAACGGAATTGGACGGTGTCGCAGGCTCGTCGAAGGCCAGGGCGGTCGATTGTGGATCGAGTGGGGGGAGGAGACGGGATGCACCGTATGGTTCACCATCCCTCTGGCAAGCCCCCTCGGCAAGATATCGGATTGAACCTGGCCTCCAACTCTTTTAGGCACATAGAACTGCCGCATATCGATCTTTTATGCCTAATTAGACATATAGGCTATTTGTGATAATCAGCATCAATCGCCCCATTTGCCCCCACTTGTGCCTAATCAATTGGGAACTTAGGATTGAACGCCCCGCATGAGGGATGGTCGCATGTGAGTGTTACTGAAAACCGTTAGCTATCGAGACGCTCATAGGTCTGAATCATCGCAAGGAGGGGGTAGTTCACGCGCATGTTCTCCTTCTCCCAAGAAGGGCATCTCTTGGATTTTAGGAGGAGATGGAGGGCACCCTTCCCGGCCTGATCGCTTCTCTGAAGATGCCTGAGATTCCGTCTCGATGCTTTTGGGAAGCCCGATAGGGCAAAAGGCTCAGGGGGGGGGGCAATGCTGCCTTTCCGTCATCCTTTGCTTTCGCAAGCTCGTTTCGCTACGAGATCGATGATTGCATCGAGCGACTTGGAAGCCTTGTTCGTGCCGCTGACGATGAAAGGCCTTCCCCGATCACCTGAGCGGACGATCTCCGGATCCACCTCCAATCTGCCAAGGAATGGGATCTGCATCCTCGACGCAGCCCTCTCGGCTCCGCCAGGAAGGAAGAGGTCGAGCTTTCGGCCGCATTTGGGGCAGGAAAAGCCGCTCATGTTCTCGATTACTCCTAATACCGGGACGTTCATGGTCCTCGCCAAGGTCACCGCCTTCTCGGCGTCGAGCAAGGCGAGGTCGTTTGGGGTTGTGACGATTATTGCCCCGTTCGGTCGAAGAAGTTGGGCAATGCTGAGCGCCTCGTCGCCCGTTCCGGGAGGTAGATCGATTATCATGTAATCCATCTCGCTCCAACGGACGTTCTCCACGAACTGCTTTATGATGGAGGTCTTCATTGGGCCCCTCCAGACAACCGGGCTGTCCCGATCCACAATGAAGGCCATGGAGACGATGTCTATCCCGAAGTCAGATCCCACCTGGATGTGGACTGGCTCGATCAACTTGTTGGGGCCGGCTTTGAGCTTCTCCTCATCGAGTCCGAGCATCTTTGGGACGTTGGGCCCGGTTATATCAGCATCGATCAGGCCCACACGGCATCCCCGCATAGCAAGCCCAAGTGCCAGGTTCACCGCAACCGTGGTCTTTCCCACGCCCCCCTTGTTGCTCAATACCATTATCCTGTTCTCTGCGATCTCCTCGTAGTTCATCTATATATCTCCGCAAACGGGGATTGACCTATCCCCTGGTAGATGTATATTTCCCTAAAACGGCCTCTAGAGTCAGTCGTGGGATCGGCTCGTAGATGTTGATCCTCGATTGATCGCTTAGGAAGGACGCGCTTATTCATGCCATCCTATCCTCGCCCCCTCGATGTTGTCGATGCCTGACGAATATGGCTTTATGTCGAGGAGGGTGGACCCATCGAGGGCATCCATCCCCCGAACCTTGAGCCTGCGTCCATCAACCTCCAGGAGCTCCACGATATCCAGGGCGATGGGGTTTGGCCTATTGGGAGTGCGGGTTGCAAATACGCCATGCTCTTTTCCGTCCCTTGGGGGACGGGCGATAAGGCAGCAACGATCGGCCAGGTGCAGCCAGTAGAGCACGATGAGGTGTGTACATCGCTCGAGGTCCAATAGGCCGTGGGCATACTCGGAAAAGAGCTCTATCTCGCATATCTCTTGCGAGTCCCGGCCTTGATGCGGCGCATCCTTCCTGGAACTATAGGGGGTGTGGATCAACCCTATCGGCACAAGATCCATCCTCGAATTATCGGTCATCATAGTTCTCCTTTCATTGGCTTGAATCTCAGGTAAAAATAGCGAAACCCCGGGGATGGGGGGTTCAAAGGAAGGCAAGCTTGTTGAGGGGTATTGGAACTCCCAAGGCCACTCCATTCTTGGTGAAGAAGAGGTCAACCTCGTCGTCGTGTGCCCAGAAGAAGTCCGGATAGTAGAGGGAGAGGGCAGGCATATCCTGGGCGTAGAGGGCCTGTGCCTCGTCGATGATATCCCTGCGAGAATCGGGATCTGTCTCCGTAGCCTCGCTCTCCAGCAGATCGACGAGCTCGCCATTCTCATCGTAACGGGCGCTGTTGAAGCTGTCCATATCGATGGTGTCACGGGCAAGGAAGTTGGGATCTCCCACGAGGCCGCCATGGCCGCTCAGGGCAAGGTCGAACTCCCAGCTACTAACCTTGTTGTCCACGGTCTTGGAGTCCAGGCTTCGAAGGTTCACGTCGATTCCAACAGCCTCTAGATCCTCCTCGATCAGCTCGCCAATCCTCTCATCCTTGGGCTGGCCGCCCTTGATCAGGATCTCGACCTCGGTTCCGTCGTAACCGGCGGCTGCGAGAAGCGACCTCGCCATATCGGGATCGTAATCGTACTGCTCGATCCCGGGATTGTACCAATCGTGATCCGATGGTATCAGGCCGGGACTTCCCGCAAGGCCAAAGCCTCTCGCGGCCACGTCGACCAGCTTCTGGCGGTCTATAGCATAGGCTAGAGCCTGGCGGAACTCCGTCTGTGAGAATGGACTGTCGTGGTGGTTGATCATCAGCATGTAGGTCCAGTCGTGGGTTGGAAGCGGCACTACTGTCAGGCTTCCTAGCTGATCGATCATCTCCGGCTCGATGCTTGCAGCATCGATCTCGCCGCGGTTCAATGCCGCTGGAACCATCTCAAGGGCCATCTTGATGAAGCGGATCTCCCTTACGCGAGGCGATCCTTGGTAGTAGTCGTCGTTTGCCAGGTAACGGTATGTCCCCTGAGCCTTATCGTAGTCGGCAAGGGTATAGGGACCGCTTCCAACCCAAGCCAGGCTATCGTCAAGGCTCAAGGGATCGTCGACTCCCTGATATATGTGCTCGGGAAGGATGGGCAGCGTCCCTGCCACCTGGTCCATGAAGGGGGCGAAGGGCTCTGAGAGGATTATCCTGACCGTATGATCGTCCACCTTCTCGGCATAATCGATGATACGATTGTCCACCCACATGTCGGGATGGTCCTCGTTGTAATCGACAGTAAATACGACGTCGTCAGCGGTGATGCTCTCCCCGTCGTGCCATCTGGCATCGGGTTGCAGGCGGAAGAGATAGCTCGTCTCGCTCTCTTCCTCCCAGCTTTGGGCGAGGCCAGGGACGAATCCTTCATCGTCCTTCCATACAAGCGTATCGAAGACGAAGCTCATCCTTACGTAGCCTGGGCCGCGGGCATATCGCTCGTAGGGCGTTGGATTGCCCCAGTCGCCGATTGGATCTGCAATGGTGTATACCGCAACCTCATCATCATCATCGGCTGCCGCCATGGGCCCCCCAAACGAGATGAGGAGGGCTGCGCAGAGCAAGAACGTTGCGAATAGCCCCCATAGCATATGGTTTCTCATAACGTGATATCTCCTTTGATTTAAGTCGAACCAATTCACATATAAAAGAATCGCCTGACGCCTAAAAAAGGAGAGGCAGTCCATGCTGCCCTGAGGAATATCACATTATGCCAGCTACTTTGAGGGGATGCATGCCGGCGTTTTGGAGCTGGGAGAGGGTCTCTGGATCAACGGGGAACTCCTTGATGGTCGAGGCGAAGAGCTCCGGCTGGTTCCAGTAGTCGATCAAGGATACGTCCATCACGAGCTTGGATCCCCATGAAGGTCCTGTCCAATTGGCGGTTCCGGTCAACTCATATACCTTGTCGAAGGTGAATCCCAAAACGAGCCCGTCTCCCATATTGGCCGTAGCGTTCCAGCGGACGTATACGCCGGCCACTCGAGTTCCGTACTTCTCCTGGAGGCCTGCGTCCTCCGTCGGGGAGAGGGCCATGACGAACATGCCGCTCTTGCCGGGGGTTGCATCCCAGATCATCTGAATGGCGTCATCCTTGCACCAGTTGGGGCAGGCGATCACCTTGTAGCTCTCGGCCGGGCCGGTGATGGGAAGCACATCCTCAACGTACTTGGTGATCATGTATCCGCTCGTAACTCCAGGACAGAGGTGATCGTGGAAGCAGGCGGCCTGTATGAAGTCGAAGGTGCAGTTGGGGTGCGCCCATGTGTTGGCTATCCCCACGAGGGAGAACTCGTTTCCGCCGAGCAGCTTGTCGTTGAAGGTAGCGTTCCCCTCATCGGTGTGGCTTAGCATGTAATCCAGGTTCGCATTGACCTTGTTCACGATGGTGAATGCCTCATCATCGCTCATAGCCTTCAGCTCATCCAGTGTAGCCTCGGCTGCCTCCTTGTTCACCTGAATGAAGACCGCCTCCCCCGTTCCCTTGTCGAAGAAGAAGAACCAGAGGGGATTCCAGTGAGCTCTTAGCACCTGGAAGAGGTTTCCATCTCCAATGCTGCAGCCACTAACAGTTGTTATGCCCTTTATGGCTCTCTGCGTCGTCTGGCCGGCGATTACTGCGTGGCCTGCGTCGGTTAAGGCGAGCAAGCCCTCATCGCCGGCAGAGATCGACAGGTTCTCCAGGGCGATAGCCGCAGCCCTTGTACCTAGCTCCTCCATTACGTCCCCGTCTCCGAGGGCCAGTCCCGGCACCAGCATCAGCAGCAATGCCAGGCCAATATACCCGATCTTTTGCATTTCAACAGCTCCCAATGCTGCCCTCCGGGATCAAACGGTTGCCCATATCGGCCCGGAATCTAATTGCTAAATCCATCGGATATTCGCGGATTTAGTACTACTTGCAGCAGTTGTTTCGCGATTTAATTGCTATCATATTTTAAGATTATCAGAGTGAATTTTTTTAATAAGTATGTCGACCTTTACCATATCTTATATGCTTGAATCGAAAAACCGTGAGTTAAGAGCGTTCTTGGGGTAGCCTTATAGCGAAAATGCCATTTCAACTCAATTGTGATAGACTACACGGATATCTCAAAGGATTAATATCCCAGAATCCATCAGTCCCTGACATGGCCAAAGGCCCATTCCTCGCTGACCTCATGCTGATGAAGCTTGGCCGCTGGCTGAGGCTCGCTGGCGAGGACGTCGCAAATCCTGAGGGCTGCATTGAGGACGCAGATCTCATCGTAAAGGCGAGGGTGGAGGGAAGGGTGCTCCTCACCCGGGATAAGGCGCTTCTTGCCCGCTGCAAGAAGGGGGGCGCAGACTGCCTCCTGATCCTCTCCTCCGACCTCGACGATCAGCTGGCCCAGATGGTCGACCTCGGCCTCGACCTGAGGCTCGATCCGCAGAGATGTACGTTATGCAACGCGCCACTTGAGAAGGGCGGGGATCGATGGATCTGCACAGGATGTGGCAAGGCCTACTGGCAGGGATCCCACTGGGTGGGGATCGATGAGAGGATGGCGCGCATCAGGGATCGAATCTGAGGATGGATGGGGAAGGGATGAGGTGATGGCGGGCGATGTAGATGGGGAGAGAATTAGGTGGGCCTGATCCGGATCACGGCTGCTACTCTTTCGCCTTGTACAGGTAGAAGCGAGCCTGCCCTAGGTTCACAAGCCTCCTTTTAAGGCCCGGAAGTAAGACGATCTCATCGCCGAGGGGGCGGATGATGAGGTCGGCCCCAATGGAGAGAGCAAGGCGGCCCATAGGGGGCTGCATCTCGACCGGGGGCCGGATCGAGTAGATGAGGCGAGCCCCCTTGTATAGCTCGGGCGAGGGATCGAAGATATCGTCGGCCTTGACCGAGAGATCCCCGATCCGGCGGGCTTCGATGTCGGTTGCAACGACCTCTAGGCCGAAGAGCTGCCTGGCAACATCGCCTAAGTGCCCTGCTCCGACCTCGACCACACGCCCGCTGTAGTTCTCCTGGATGTAGCGGGCGAGGTCTTCAGCGCCCCGAAGCCCCGTCATCGGCCTAGCTTCTCCAGGGCAATTGCTGCAGCCCTCTCGCCGGACTGGAGCATGCCGCCGAATATGGGGCCCATCCGGGGACCTGCGGACACGGCAGCCGCAGCCATTCCGCAGACGATCAGGCCCGGATAGACCTCCCTCGTTGCCTCGACGACGTTTCTCTCGCCAACCTCTGCCCACATGGGCCTCTCGCCGGAGATGCCAGAAAGGCCGACGATCGCGCCCGGGATCTTCTTCTGGACCACCCTGCATATCGCGGCGTCGTGTCCTGTGCCGTCGATTACGACCTTCGCCCGGACGGACAGCGGATCTATTGGAAGGCCCGCCATCTGGGCGGTCGTCCAGTTGATCACAAGGCCTGTCACGCGGTCGTCCTCTCGGATCATTACATCCTCAACCGTTACCAGGTTGAAGATCTCGGCACCTGCATCTATCGCCCGGGCGGTGAGCTTGGCGACGGTCTCGATGGAGTTTGCAACGTAATATCCCTCATCGAACTCCCGATACCATATGTCATACTCTTCGAGTATGCGGCATGCCTCGCTTTGCACGACGATTCTGGGAAACATCATGCCTCCGCCCCAAACACCGCCTCCGACCGAAAGCCTCTTCTCGAAGAGGACGGTTTTAGCGTCGTTCTCAGCCAGCTTCTTTGCCGCAACCAGGTTGGCCGGGCCCGCCCCAACCAAGGCCACATCGACATCGGTGAACTTGAGGAAGCTCTCTACATAGCTCTCAACGATCGCCCTCGTAACCTTGATCTCGTCTAGCGCCATGGCCGTCGCTTGACCTTGGATCTGTGATAAAGATATCCGTCCGCCCAAAAACCCTTATGTATTATCGTCGTTGCATTGATATTGGATAGTCCCAAAGGGTAGCAGGGAGTAGCGACGCTGGGAGAACGCCTGAAAGGAAAGCTCCTTGCACGATTTGAGGGGGGTTGATATGGAGTCCTTGAAAGGGGAGGCCAAAATAGGGGAAGGGTTGAGGCAAGTGGGCAATGGCAAGCCAAGGATCCTCGTAGTGGGATGCGGGGGAGGAGGCTGCAACACGGTGAATTGCCTGATGAATATGGGCCTCGATGGCGGCGAGACGGTGGCCATCAATACCGATGCTCAGCATCTCAGCACCATTTCCGCCGACAAAAAGCTGCTCATCGGGGTCACGAAGGGAATGGGCGCCGGCGGGGACCCGGCCGTTGGAAAGATGGCAGCCGAGATGGCGAGGCCTGAACTTGAGAAGATCATCGATGGCGCAGATATGGTCTTTTTAACCGTGGGGATGGGGGGAGGAACTGGAACTGGCGCTGCCCCGATCATTGCCGGAATCGCCCGGGAATATGGGGCGATAGTCGTTGGCATGGTCACGATGCCCTTCTGCGTCGAGAGGGCAAGGGGCCACGTGGCCCAGGCAGGACTCGATGAGCTAGCAGGAGAGGTCGATACAACGATCATTTTGGACAACAACCGCCTCTTGGATATCACACCCCACCTCCCGCTTGCCAAGGCATTCTCTGTCGTCGACCAGGTAATAGCGGAGACGATCAAGGCAATCACCGATACCATCACTCAGCCATCGCTGATCAATCTGGACTACGCAGACGTTCGGACCGTCATGCGCTCGGGAGGGCCCTCGTTCATATTCGTCGGCGAGGCAAGCCTCAGGAACGGGCCTGAGGGGGTTGTTCGCTCCGCCCTTAAGACGCCCTTGATCGATGTTGACTGCCGCGGCGGAAACGGATGCCTTCTTCATATCACTGGAGGATCCGATCTCACGCTAAAGGAGGCAGCGGCAATCTCATGGGCCCTTATTGAGGAGCTCGACCCTCTGGCCAACGTCATCTGGGGGGCCAGGATCAGGCGGGGCTTTGAGGGGCGGGCAAGGGTAGTGGCAGTGATCACGGGCGTCAGATCGGCTCAGATCATGGCGTCATCGACCAGCCGGCCGGAGATAAAGGCGACGAGGTGATGAGATATGATGATGGAGGTGGCAGCCCTGGCATTTGCCCTGATATCCATTGGGGCTACGATATACTGCATCAAGCTCTACCTTGAGATCTAAGGGATCTCACGAATCGCATTTCCGTAGTTTACGAGCAGCTCTGATGCGACCGTCCAGACGGGAAGGCTCTCTTCGTGTATGGATACGACCTCGTCTGCCCTGGATAATACGTCGCTAGTGAACTCGCCTTTCGAGAAGCCCCCGATCAGGCATAGGAGATCCTCATCGCGAGAGAAGTAACTGCTAAGGTTGACAGGCTTGCCCTTGTTCGATAGGACGACCGTCCTTCCATGGGGGATCGCTTCCATGCATCTCTCGAAGTTATGGAGGCGGTGGATCTCGATTAAAGGGTCCTCAATGGAAGGAACCGCTCCTTTCTCAAGGAGCGACTCCATCAGGCCGACGAAGCGAGGGTAGTTCTTGGGAAGCCTTGTGGATGGGTCGACGGTGATCAGCTCGTCGTTTCTCGTGTGAACGAAGCAGCGGAGCATGCCTCGATGATTGGCAATCGAGTCGAGCGCGATCAAGAGGAAGAGGTGGACGAGATCGGGCCTTCCACGGCGTTCATTGAGGGGAAGGCCCCTCAGGGCCGAATGATGAAGGTTGGAGTCAAGTAGGAGGGTTGATGCCTTCTTATTCCTGCGTCGGGCGCTTGCCTTGACCGCGGGATGGGAGGTGATATCGGGGGGGACTAGCTCTAGCTCGGCATCTACGAGAAGGAGGTTTAACATCTTCCAGACCTTGTCACCTCATCCTATAATACATTGATCTGGGATCAAGGGCGTGCTCAAAGGCCCAACAAGCTCCTCTCGCGACGCGGATGGGTCGATCTCGATCTCGATCCTTCCCCTCTCGCCCGGATAGGAGAACTTCAAGGGCTCGTCTCCCGGATCCAATATGTAGGTGGCAGAGCCTCCAAAGCTCAGCACCATTACCATCAGTGCAAGCATCTTAAACGTACCTATCATCTGCATCCCCGATATGAGCTATAATCTATAACGGACACTAA